>JAQFVO010000988.1 GCA_027942505.1 Endozoicomonas sp.
GTGGATATTGACGCCCGCCTTACACAACCACAGGGCCAGAGATTCACTGCTGGTGGCAGCAAGCATCAGGACGTTGCTGCCGGCATAGTTAACCAGAGCTGTGTCGGCACCGTTTCGCACCAGCAGTTTGACGGTTTCACCGTGGCCGTGGCATGCAGCTATCAGCACAGGGCTATCGCCATTGCGACAGATTCGGTGGATGCCAGCGGCGTTTTTCCTCAGGAGCCAGGCCAGAAGCCGGCGGTGACCGTGGCGGGCCGACAGGGTAATGGCGCTGTCATCGAATTCATTGATCTGCTGGCTGTTAACGCCAGAGTCCTCCAGCCATTGGGCCATGCTCTGGTGGCCTGCGCGCACCGCATGCAAAAACAGGTTGTTGCCATCGGGGTAGACCCGCTTGAGATCGGCATCCTGAGACGACAGCCATTGCGCCAACGCCAGGTGACCATTGGCAACAGCCTCTGCCAGTGCGTCTTTGAGATAGTCGTTGAGATGCGTTAGCAACGCACCCCGGCTGACCAGCCATTGTACCAGTGGCTGGTGCCCATGGCGCGCTGCCAGGGTCAGGGCTGTTTCAGCGTAGTAGTTTTCGTGGTTGACAAACTGCCGGCAATGGCTGTCGAGCCACTCTATAAACGTCAGATGTCCTCCAGCAGCCGCCAGAGTCAGCGCGTTATCACCATCGAGATTGATGTGATGAACATCTGCGCCCCTGTCGATTAGCTGTTGGGCCCGGGCCAGATTGCCGTCCTGCGCTGCCAGGCACAACGCAGTATTGCCCTCACTGTCTTGCATCGCCGGGTCAGCTGTAGCGAGCAGATTGGATGCCTGGGCTATGGCAACCGACCGCTGTGCGTTGTCCTGAAAACGACAATTGTCGCTTTCATGCAGGTCACCAGCACTCAGGTATGTACCTCTCGCATTTGACAAAGGGGTATCACTAGTCATTCTACTGGACCGAGGTGAGTCGACACTTGCACCGTTTAGCATAATGGCAGCTCAGTTGTGGTTTCTTGGTCCGGGCGCTCCCGGGTACTTTCATCCTGAAAAGACGCCTGCGAGTGTCTGCAACAACGACCTGCTGCCAGAGTAGTTGCACTGGTGAAAAACTGCCATCGACGCGAATTATGGGCTGGCGTCTGGCAAAGGCGAGAGGACTCTGTTTTTGTCCGTCAACAATCGTTGTAAGTCAGTGGCCAGCCGCCTGGGAAGCTGTAAGCTGCTAATGTGTTTCAGTGTCGCATCAAGATTGGCTGTGTCACCGCAATCATTCATTTGATCAATGGGAATTTTACCGGCGGTTTCGTCTTTGGCTGCCCACTGCAAACAAAAATGTTGCATGGCGAATACGTGCCGCCAGCATGATAACGCTGTTGCCTTCGCCGTCACTGTTGGTGCCATTGAGTACCATGCTCCGCGCTGCCTGAAAAAATTCATCCTCATGGACAGATCTGTTCACATGATGACACGGTTCGACTGGGCAGATTATGCTTCAGACGTGCTGTCACTGGTTTCAGATGAAAATGCTGCGCGACAACAAGCTTGTCTCAAAAAGCATAAAAGCCTTGAACCACGAAGAACACGAAGGGCACCAAGGAAAAGAAAAGCTCTTCTTTGTGCTCTTTGTGGTTCCCTTCTTTTCAGAGCCTTTTGCAACGCCCTCCTTCGCGCGGATGACCACCAGCAATGTGATTCGGTCTTTTGCGCCCGCAGATGCGCAGAAATGACGGAGAGTAAGTTGGGTTCCGGTGTCATTTTTTACTTCTGATAAATCAATTTATTATTCTGATGTTCTCCCCTTCTCTTTCGGGAACAAGCCTGGTACCAGGGAGCTAATACTGGTGAACTGCTTTAGTCTAACCCCTTACTTAACTAATCCTCCTGTCAAACTCGCTTACCTACAAGATTCACGACCAGTTGCTGTGGCTTACCCACTAAACTTGCAACATGATACCGCTAAGAACTTAGAAAATTCAGCAGAAATTGTGGCCGGTAAGTCATCACAAGCTGAGCACCAAAGGAAGGAAAAAAGTGGGTATTACCAGAATAATCCTGCTTACGCAGAGCGCCAGAGGCAGTTTCAACGGAAGCATTGCAAAAATCCTGCTATCTTGAAGCGCGAAAGGGATCAAAAAAGGAATCGCTACCATAATGATCCCGATTACGCAAAGCGCCTGAAGGAGCGTAAAAACCACCGCTACCAGAAAGATTCCATCTACGCAGAGTGCCGAAGAATTTATAATAAGACTTATAGTAAAATGAAAAGAAAAGTCAGTAAGGAAGAAGCCTCAAGGCTAGCTTCAATCGCAAGGGCGGAATTTCTCCAATTGGTCAATTCTTCTGAGGGCTCGGTTGATCTTCCACTGACTCTCAAATCAACTCAGACAACGCAGAATTCCAACAAGAATGTATATATACTTCCCCGCCTCCCTTCTCAAGCTGACTAAACAATCCAGTAGTCGTAAGGTAAGGAGAAGAAAACAGGACACCCATATATTTTTTTGACTGAGAAAAATCGCTGTAACGAGGTGACTAACCACAGATGACTAATTAATCAACTCCTCTTAGGGTAGGCATTAAGCGCCTACTCCCCGCTTCGTGGCTCCATCCGAAAGCCATTGATAAAGGACGGGTAAGCTTAATGCCCACCCTAAGATCAACTCTCAACGTCATTGAACTTCCTCAATTAAATTATGGGTAAGAAAAGTGGGTATCTTTATTTTGCCACTCAAAAAATAGATAAATCATGACATTCATAACTACTTGACAAAGAAAATAGCCGTTAAGGGGTAACAAATCCAAAACAATTGATTATGAATCAACTCTTATTCAGCAATAGCATTTTCTATTGAAAAATTGGGCATCCTTTTTTCTTTGCCCAGATTTCGTCAATCTTAAAAGCAAAAAAATGAACTTATCCCATGAAAAAGTGTCCAAATTGGTAAAATAGTCCTACTAGTTACTATTATCTCGTAGCCTCTGTACAATGAACATAATCTGCAAATGGACAATTGCACCTTGATTTCCAATGCAAGATGATCAATGGACGAGATGTTATAGATCATAATTTTCTATGAATGGACTTAGAAAACTTAACTCATAGCCATAAAAGCGAGAAGTTAATTATCATGGAAGCTTCATATTTACCTATACCGCCAAGTCAACCACTTATTCGTCCCCGGAAAATTTATCCGCACGTTACCTGTGACGCAACATCCAACAACAGGCAAGTTAATAGCCCTGAGAGACAAACAACAAGCCATTTTAATGCAGACAACAACACTTGGTCTGCAATTAAAAACATCCCCAAAAAAATCTCAATATATTGCCGGGCTGTTACCAGAGTGGCAATTTTAGGCTGTTACTACATCAAGCACAAAGTTCTCAAATTCTCTATAACTCCCGAACAGTTTGAGTCCTGTCTCAGCACTCTCGGCCCTGTTATTACTGAGTTTGCAGGATTAACGAATTTCGATATAACAACCCATAATCTGCGATTAACCGCTGAAGACACAAATGCTTTTGGACAGGTTATGACAAGTTCAGAGAGAAAGCATAATTTCATATCCTATAATGAAGCCTGCCAAATTCTAAAAAGTTCATTCGGGGATAAATATAAAATTAT
>JAQFVO010000574.1 GCA_027942505.1 Endozoicomonas sp.
AGCAATACCTCCCACCACGATACCACCTGCCAACGCCCCCGTACTTATAGCAGCTACCGGGGCCGCTGACGAAGCCAGGACCTGTGCAGTGGGATTTGGCAAAACCGGACAGACTAAGTCATAACCTTTTTCAGCGTCAGACAGCGATACTGACCGGCAATCTCTCGTCAGCACCCGGCGATCTGCGAGCTTGCAGGCATCTTCCGGAACGGGCAGGCAGTGCTTTTTCGTGTATTCTTTGCAACAGGGCGGTGACTGGTACTCATCTATCACTGAAGCACCACAAATGAAGGGAGAATCTCCCCCATTGACACCATTACTCGTCTGGTTACCTGAAGCTTGCGCGCGGCCATACACAACCGTGAGGTTACGAAAGCCTCCGTTCGGCAATATTGCGCCACTCCCAAATCCTACATCACCACCAGTCGCTTGGGTTTGAACGTGGCAATCATAAGCAACGACGTCAACAGCACGTCCTGAGAGCCGGCCTACCCCAATACCAGCGCTGGAATTTGTGTTGGACGTGGTAATTATGCTTTTATGGCAGACCGTTCCCTTGACAACACCTTCTGCGCGCCCGACACCCACTGCTGCCTCCGCACTGACTCCAGTAGTTGCGATCCGCACCCGCTGCCCGGTGGTATTAACAACCTGCCCCGAGGAATAGAGCCGACCTGCCCCAACAGCCGCCGGCGAACTTGGACGGCTGGTTACCACCCAACCATCAACCATCGTCGTATTAATTACGGTACCGTGCACACTGCCCCCACCACCTGCTGCACCGCTCTCATAACTATGAGTTTGAAGGTTGGAGTCGACCAGCAGGGTATTGGCAACCGTTGCACCCGGCTCGACCACCCCGGCACCACCTCCGGCACAGGAACTGTCACCAAAAGCAGCCAGTCCAGTTGATACCAGCACCGTGTTATCGATAACGGCTCCACCGGCAGCCCTGCCAGCTGCACCGCCGGCATCAGCATGGAACGCCTCAACCCAGGATTTATCCACCCGCGTATTGTTGATGGTGCCATAGGCAACGCCAGCTACGGCACCAGCAGCCCAGCCTCGCTGGGTTTTTGTCGTGCAATTAAACGTACTGAAACCGTTAATGAGCGCGTCTTTCCCGACAACACCGGCCCCAATGCCGGCTGGACTGCTCTCAGTACTGACAACACTGTGTTCAACCTCAACATTGCCTAAAGCGGCTCTGCCAGAAAGCTCACAGGCAACCACTCCAGCCATTTCGCTGGAATCAATTTCAGCCCGGGCAAAACGCACATTATCAATCCGACCTTTGCCATCAAGCATCTGGACAAAACAGTGCCTGAGTTTATTAATTGAGTGACAGCCGCCGTCGTACTCACCTACAAACGGGGAGGTTTCGCTGCCAATAGGACCGGACAAACCACTGGCATCGATATCGACAAGCTGACGATAACGGCCGTCGAGCGGATAGGCAGGATGGTGACCGATCATCTCTAGTACACCGCTGCAATCCACCGCGATCCAACCCTCATGGTTATGAGTTGGCACAGCACCAACCACCCCCAGGCAAGAAGCGGCACCCAGCCCGATGGCCGTTTTGGGCAGCCGGGCCGGCTGATGTGTCTTGTGCCGCTGTTTTTTCCGGGCCTGAGACTGGTTTTCATCGTCACTGTTCACAGTTTTATCTGTTTCCGGTGCAGCACGACAACTGTCCAACCAGCGGGCAACTGAGGCGAAGTCCGCCGCCTTTGCGATGTAGGAAACAACGTCTGCAGGCAGGCCGGCATAAAAAGAGATCATCCTGACCGCCAGCACCGTTCGCTGCAACATGCAGTGGTAGCCTTTTTCCGGTGAATTGACGCAGAGTGTCGGGAGCTCCGTAGAACCGGACGCATAATCGGGATGGAGTGCTTTGAAAAAAGAGACAACGCCAGAGGCTACGCTGATCCTGGAACCATGATCTGAAGACTCACATGGGACACCCGGCCACCTGAGGGCCACAGGTGTCGCCGATTGCGGAATCATAACCAAATCCTCAAATATAATTGGAAATTATTTTGTTTTCCCCACCGCTGATTTTTCAATTCATTGCAAGCAACCGGCGTCCTTTTATTAACCGAATACATACTGCCATATCGCTGAATGTGACTCTCACTGTCGCCTGGGAGCAACGGGACGCTAATGAGGAAACCAAGACTTGGCAGCCTAGACAGTTTTGTTTCTTAAAATAGGAATATAAAGAAGTATCAAACTATTTCTTATTTCATTCTTAACTATTA
>JAQFVO010001033.1 GCA_027942505.1 Endozoicomonas sp.
GGCCGATGAGTTGGTCACAAAGGACATTCAACTGACGCTGGGCATGCAAAAAGATGCGCTAACGATGGACTGAAACAGCGTGTTGCAACCAGCCACTTGCACGATCATTTCAGACTGGCCGCCAGCTTCAGTAAGCGCATAAGCCTGGGGCTGCCATCGTTGGGGGCCTTATGCAGCTCGTTGATATTGACGTTGATTTGCCGCGCTGCCTGTGCGCTCAGTACACCCGCCTTACATCCCGAACGTGACGGGCGTATGGTGCCACTGAACTCCACCCGCAGCCGGTCAGACTCATCAAGTATGAAGCCGGAATATTGGGTAAAATCAACCGGGTTGCTACAACCACGAAACCGGACAGACCACTGTTTGCAGCACAACTCTTCAGGCAGCTGCCACCACAGAAAAGCCAGAGTTTGATTTTTATTGATCTTGCTGACAACGCCCTGGGCAAACAAGACAGAATCCTGATCAAACACTTCACCATCATCAACGTTGACCGCATCAAGATCACAATTGACTGATGAAACACTACGCTGCGCTAACTGCACGCCACTGTCACCTCTTGCTTGAGGCGACAGCGGAAGATCATTAACCCGCAGCGAGCCAACATGAGCTGGTTCTGCCTCGTCGTGATCGGCAACCGGGGACTGCGGGCAACCAGCGGCATCTAACATGGACAAAAACCCTCATTAGTAAAGGTATTCTGGACAGATCAGTCCCTTGACCGCATAAATATGGTTTCGTTGCAGTATTCCACCAGAAAAACCCGGCAGGGCACCAAAAAAGAACACTGACTTTTCTCATTTGTTGTTAGATAAAAGAAGCAAACAGACCGGTATCTTGCCCATACGGCACAGGCGAACCGACAATGTACTCATTAAAGCTCATGAGCACATTGATCACCATCGAGGAGCAGTGTGCAGCAGATGACTGTAAAAATAACTGAAAATGCACGACAACTGGTTTTTATGCAGGAGAGTATCGGTTTTAATCACGCTGTTGGCAATGAGACTGGCAAGTCAGGTATAGACCGTGGTGATAGATATGGCTTTTGCCGCAAGAAAAAAAAAAAAAAAAAGATTAAAGCCAACGGACCGGAACCGGCGATTATTTTTTGCCTGTCTCTTGTACTTCTCCCGTTCTGGGTGGGGGCTTTATTTCCTTGCTTTTTCCGCTTTCGAATGTGATTCTTGATACTCTTTGCCAACTCTCTTGCCCGTGCAATACGGCACTTGTCATCAGGACATGCAGGCAGCAATCGCAACAAAAAAGCAGCACTATTGGAATGCATTTAAAAATGCTCGCCGCAAAGATGGAACTTTTTCTGCAAACAAGCACCTAAGTAAAGGTAATTTCCGATTTACCATGGGCACAAAATTACTTTCTAACTGCTGATTTACCAGGTGAGGGCCATGCAACTACTGACTCCGGGTTTTTATGATGTTTTTTCCGGGACATTAGACCAAGGGATATTTAGCAAAGAGCCATTTAAGAAAGTTTGGGATGGGTTTTACACAGAACAGCACCGCAGGATCCACAATGTGGATTTTTCAGGAAGAAATGTCGCCATACTGTTGAGTATGCATCAGGAAGATGATCACCATACAGATACATACCTCACCGATCTTAACAGTGCCAGCATTTACTCCAGCCGATTCGCAGGTAATGATTGTCATCATCACTGGGGCAGAATATCACTGGCAAAGCTGAAGAATGACAAGGGAATTACCCTTGTTGACAGCGAGCCTAAAATGGTTACGACACTGGGCGATCTGAGATATCAGCAGCGGCTTGACAGTTTCTTTAAAGAAGACAGCCGTCATGAAGTTGTTCACCCTTTGTTTGCCCGGGAAGGCAGGTTTGATCCGGAAACATTGGCTGCCTATGGTTGGGAGTACGTTCCACCACTGTACGATAACGCAGAAGAGGCACGACTATCATTACGGCATTTAAACAACTGGTTATATAACCCGACGTGTGCCGAAGAATTGCTACAACAATTCACTGCTGAAGATGCCATCAGCTCTAACTTAGACGTTGGGGTTATCAGGATTCATAGCTTTAATGAGACCGAGTCATTTCCAGATGCACTTGTCGGCCAAAACGATGCAAAGGTAGCCCACGATATCGACAGAATAGTTAAAGATATCAAAAAACTTCATGAGACCAGTCTGTTGAGCCTCAATGATCAACCGCAAAAGGCAGTGGCGGTGAAGCTGGCAGGTTATCACGATTATCTTTTAACCACTTTGGATAATATCGATAAACTGAACTTTAAACCCCTACCAGACCATGACATATTAAGCCATTTTCGAGACAGCTGGCCGGAGCATATAAGACAAATCGATTCAAGGGAATTTGAACTGAATACGTTGCCAACCCTGGGTAAAATATTGCCAGCTGTTGACAAAAATTACCAACTGACAGTTGATTTTATTGATATGATTTGCAACATGGGGCAACCCATGATTGGAAAAATTGAACCCTGTAACATCAAACGAATTACAAAGAGGATGGTTGAGTTTCAGCAGCTGTATCGTGAGCTGGCATTGATACATAAACAAATTGAATTCTACCAGACACTGGAAGAGGTATCACAGCAAAAGTCTGATGCATTGCATGATGATACCTGGCATAAATACTTCGCCAGTTACCCTTCAATAGCATCTGCTCTTCAGATCACCGATAACAAAATTAATTATGAATATGAACGCATTAACATTTTTTTAAAACGGTGGTTTACAAAGTTTCATCGTAAAGAAAAAGAAAAAGCAATAGCCATACTAAAAGTGCTTGACCGAAAACTCGCCATTGCCACATTAAAAATTGGCACGCAATCAGACCTGGAAAAAATGCTCATGACATTTACCGGCAGGTTAATTAGCCTCAAGCACTCAGCTCGCAATGAAGAATTGAGAAATCACTGGGACTGTTTGTCCACCCTGTCTAATGAGATACTGGCATTAATTGCCGTTAACAAACTTACCTCAAACGGATCTGGTAGCCAAAGCCTTGAGTATTTGGATTTGGCAACAGACTTTTGCCTTCGTCCAGCAGGTGACCTAAAGACTGCCTCTTAGGAATTACCCTTGAACAATCTTTTTTTTACCACGAAGGAGGGTGTTGCAAAAGGTCCTCGTGGGTCCATTTCTCACCGCACATCCCTAAAGATGTTGAAAGGAGCCTAGGGAAGTGACCATTAAGAAACGACCACAGACTCCGCTGTCATCCTGTACATGGACTTCACAGGGAGGTGAATACCCGTATAGTTGGCTATCCCTGCCAG
>JAQFVO010001053.1 GCA_027942505.1 Endozoicomonas sp.
GCAGTACTCATCTTGTTCAGCCATTGATAATGGTTTGAGAAGCTTTATTGTGGCTGTTCAAGGTGAGTTCTGCCGCCAGAAACGAACCTTTTTCGAGCTTAATGTCTACCCTAAGTATCACCGTTACCAACGGCTGATCAGTCTGCTGGCACAAGTTTGACGAAAAGAGTGCGGAACACTGCCTTTATAAGGTGTCCTACCTCATGGCAACCTCAGTGCTTGTCAACTAAAGTTATCTCCCCGAGTTAGCCAGCTTTATCCTATTGCTCAACGGCTTGTTATTCCAGACGCAACACTAGCGATCTCTCTTAAGCAGCAATACAACTACGAAGCCAATCCTGGGCAGTCTCATCGGGGCATCATTCTCCAGCGGCCGTCCTGGATGTTGCCAGAATATTTCCGTACACGTTGACGAATAATCCTTTGATGCTAAAATTTTTGTACGGATAAAATCTGTATATTTTTAATTAAAAGGAGAGCGCCATGGCAACAGCCAGACTGGATCTCAGGCTAAATGAGGAAATAAAAGCAAAGGCGGAGAAGGCAGCGGCTTTGCTGGGACTGAAGAGCTTGACTGAGTACGTGGTGCATCTGATGGATGAGGATGCCTCACGGGTCATCGCTGAGCATGAAAGCATGGTGCTGGAAGACAACATTTTTGATCGCTTCATAAGCGCCTGTGAAAAAGCTCAGAAGCCAAATAAAAAGCTTCAGAACGCCCTGCGGTTCACCAAAGAGCAGGGAATGCAATGAACTGGTCCAAAACATTTACTGAGCTGGCCAGGGCGATTCATGACCGAGAGTCTTTTGCCTGCGGTGAACCAGAGCTGGATCATTTTATCACGAGTCAGGCACTCCGGCATATGCAGGCGGGCATTAGTAGAACAATGGTACTACCTGCTGCGAAGCCTCTGCCGGACGGCAAATATCCGATCTGTGCATTCTACACGATTGCACCCGGTTCCATCTCCCGCAAAACATTACCTGACAGATTAGCGAAAAAACTACCGGGCTACCCAGTACCTGTATTTCTGTTAGCTCAGCTGGCTGTGCATCAAGACTATAAAGGGAGGGGGCTGGGCAAAGCAACTCTGATTAAGGCATTGGAGCATTTATACGACATTAATGCCCACATGCGGGCCTATGCTGTCATTGTCGATTGTTTGAATGAGAACATTACCGCTTTCTATGAACAATTTGGCTTTGAATTGCTCTCCCAGGAAAACGGCCGCGATCGACTGTTTCTGCCCATGAAGACGGTGAAGCTCTTGTTTGATGGAAAGTAGTATTTTTGATTTCGCGGTTCCGCCTCAGCCTTGCAAACCACCCCCGCTCCAAAAAGAAAAAAAACGGCACCATTTTACCAGTACAAATTTCACCGCAAAACGCGCCGAAGGTACGATTTGGTACCGTTTTTTGGGCTTAGGTTACAATAAAATTGCAACCTAAAACTGAAATCATTTCTCTAA
>JAQFVO010001067.1 GCA_027942505.1 Endozoicomonas sp.
GCAGTCAGACTGTTGACCAGACGGTCGCCAAGCATGGTCAAAAACCCGGGCACTATGCGATCAAACACCAGCGACAACAAAAGGGCGTCGGACGACCACACATCCTCGGACATCAAGACCTTGAACGGATCAACCAGAAAAACAGCATCGCCGACTCTCCTGATGGCTCGCGGCCCTTCGGTCATCATGTGATGAAAGTGCAGAAAATCATCCCTTTTGATCCTTGTTTGCGGGCACCGATTAAGAGATTTCTCCATAGCGGCATGAAAAGCTGTCCAGTCCACTTTGCTCAGCAGCACGAAGCTATCAATGCATAATGGCCAGTACCAACAGGACGCATGGGACGACAGTGATATCGAGTCGTTGCGGCACAGCTGCAGGCCTTGATTTTGCCGGGTCGTCACCCCACTGGCTACCGAACTGGTTTCAGGCAACCGGCCTGCTGATGCACTCTTTTCACAGGCACCGTTTTTTGCTCGTGCATCACCACATCTACCATATGGTGCGATGGGCTTGTCTCGTTTACTTCTCGACTGGCGCCGGGTTACTACCTGCCATGAACTATCATCGTCGTTTGTTTCTGACTCAGGCTCATGCTGACCATTGGTGGCAACAATATTCTCACTGTGAGAGCCAGCGCAGTCGGTATCATCAAACCAGTCAACTTTGCAGCCACGCTGGCTAATAGATTTATCAGGCACACCAGAAACGTGTTGCCCGGCAGCAAATGTCGAGGCAACACCGATGGGAGAGTCGGCAGGCGATAGCCGTTGATCCGAGTGAGAGCGACGGGGCTGCAAAGACGCCAAATCCACGATTTAACCTTACAACTGACTACTAACCACACATTTGATGGCTGATGGTATTTTTAGTTCCCTGGTTTAACTCGCCACGCCGGGTATTAAGTAGCTAACCATATGAAATCATATATTTTGTCTAACTTCCTAGTAGCCGCTTAGGATCAAACTAAGGTTGTGGGAGATGTGATAGCCTATTGGTTGCTAGGCTGGGCTCCGGTTCAAGAAGTCTGGGCTCGAACGGTACCTTGGTCATTGTGTTGTGTCCTTAGACATAACACTTAACTCTCACTGAACCTCTTTCCACCAAGGAGTGCAAACTAGTACCAGCGCTGACAACAGCC
>JAQFVO010001092.1 GCA_027942505.1 Endozoicomonas sp.
ACAGGTACTCCACACTGCCACGAGAATTCGCCTGGCTGAAGTACAGAACAATCACTGGCTACAAAGCGTGGGTCGGCGCTTGCGCATAAGCCGGACAGGGCAGGTGGGTTGTCTGTCACCCATTGGCCGTTGACCAGGGTATCCAGTGAGGCAGTGCCTTGTATCGTACCCCGGTCAACAACACCAGCTGCCAGACCAGAGTTGTTGTCTTTATTTCTGACCCGGCCATTCACCGTGATGAAATTGCGGATCTCCCCGCTATTGATGCCGACGCCAACGCCGGCTTTGGCTCTGTCTCCTTGCGCGCGAACAACGCAATTTTCAGAGGTGACTTCCCTGGCTTTGCCGGACAACCAGCCCGCGATCACCCCGGCAGACCCCTCTTCGCCCCTGGCCTCCACCGCGCTCATGACGCAGAACATGTTGCTGACTAGACCCAGCTTGCCAACCCGCCCCCCGGCGATGCCGGCAAATCCTTTTACTTTGGTAGTAAGAGCATTGCTGTTGACAACAGTCAGCCGATCCAGATCGCCGTTGACAATGCCACCACCAATACCCGCTGACCCATCAGCGCCTTGTGTCATGGCTCCAGAACCGATGACACTCATGCGCTCTATTGAACTGTTAGGCATGGCAATGCCTGCACCGATCCCGGCATCTGCCTGAGGGCGTACGGCAGTGCTCTCACTGCCGTTTACCAGCAGATCTTTTATCTGGCCTTGCAACAGGCCTGCACCGATGCCTGTTGGCGAGCCTCTGCCAAAACTGCGGACCTGACAGGCAGAAACGTTTACCTCTTTGAGCTGGCCATCAATCCGGCCACCGACAGCACCCGTGGCGGTGAAATTCCCGTGGCTCCTGACATCACATTCACGCAAGTCAACACCGATAATCAGGGCTGAATGGTGCTGGTGACCTACCAGGGCTCCTGTTGCGGTCGGGTCGTATTGATCACCACTGGCCTGATTTCTGACTTTGACCCGCTCTAGCTGAATATCACGGGCGGTAGAGAACGGCGCCATTGTACAGGCCAGTACACCCTGGGCTGGCAGGTCATCATCAATGGTGATGTTGTCAAGGCGCAG
>JAQFVO010001105.1 GCA_027942505.1 Endozoicomonas sp.
CTTGTGCTCGTGCTTGCATGCTTAACGAGGTCTGCAGCATGATGTGGGCGTTAATTTGTTTGATGGCTTCCGGAACCGGGGTGTCGTTTTCTATGGCGTCCTCAAGAACGCTGAGCACCTCCCGCATCTGTGTAACCAGCGGATCGGATGTGGTGACTGTAGTCTCTGATTCAGGTACCTCCAGATCCTCCAGCTTGTCCGTTTGAGGTAATTTCAGTTTATCCAGCCCCTCAGGGCTGGTTACTTTGTCAAAAAACCGTTTGGCCAGGGCTTTGATGGCGATTTGATCAAGGGTTTGCAGGTCTGCGATTTCATTAGTCATGATATCTTTCAGCGTCAGGGCTGAATCGGGAATAACCTGCATATTTTCCAGAGTATTCAATAACTCTTCGGAAGGTTGATAAACAGTACCCGTCTCAACACCTGCTGTTTGCATTGGAAATCCGTATTTGGTGGCCAATGGCTCCAGCATGTCCATGGCATTAGCGACCAGTTCATCCAATGACTCACCATCAACCCAGACCAAACCCTGAGATCCTACTCTTGTGTCACAAACAGTCAGGCTGATGGACTGTGCCACTCTTTTCAGTTCAGCAAATATGGCATGCGTTATATCGTCTCCAACCCTGGAGACGCCGATTTGTAATTGTGTTGAAACATCTGCGTCAGCAGGAAGCGTTGCTGCTTTCTTGTTAAAAGCAGCAACCATCTGATCAAGTAATACTTTGATAGACTCGAACGGCACGCCGTCGTTGAGCTTATCGACCAAGGTATCAATAAGGTCTGTTATTTTCTTAACGTAATTGCTTGAAGTTTTTATCTTCATGTTAAGTCGAAAAATTTTTGAGTCATCCACGTCCTCCAGCCAGTTCTGAAATGTAAGCTCCTGTAAGATCAATCTGGCAAGAAACGGCAGTTCGGCATATCCACTCCCCCAGAAAATGGAATTCACCATGTTTTTTACGGCGGCCGCGATTGTGGCACCAGCATAACTGGCAATAGCCAGTGCAATCACATCCCCCATACACACCCCCTCTGATACGGCGGCAGTGTGCGCAAGCAACTGCAGCGGGTTCCAGGTAAAGCCATACATGATGACAGCAGACAGTGGGAAACTGCCGGATGTGATGGCGAGCTGTTCAATCTTCGACAGAAAATCACGAACCATATAGACAAATGCTTCCATCAAATTTGTTCCGACGGCCGACTCCAGATATTCACTGTTGATATAATTCAGGACATTAATCTTAAAGGCCAGTCGTCCAAGGGCTTGATATTGTGCTTGTGCTATTAATTGTGCGACTTGCTCATTATATTCCCTTAAATAATCAGCCATTCGTTGTGGCTGACTGAGCTGTTTGCCAAGCTTCTTGGCATCTTCCGTGGTTTCAAAGCCTTGATGAAATGAGAGCGCAAAATCAGTGCGCATGGCAGCAAACCCACGTAAAAAGTTGAGTAGTTGTGGGGTCATGTACGCATTATTAATGTCAGATTGAACATTGATGAGGTTTATCAGCCGATCAAAAAAGTCAATCTGCGGAATAATCATTCTTTTTGATCGATCTTGACTGGGTGCTGTCGTTGGTTCAGAGGTTGTTGTCAGTGTTGTTGTCGTATTGAAATATTGAATCATGTCGTGTACTCCCTCCTCGGCGATGTGCTCATAATGTTGCGCAACGTGGGGGAGGGTGCCATTAATCGTAGTAACGAAAGCAGAGATGCCGTCCAACAGCATAAATGATTCAAGGTTGCGGATCGTTGAATCAATAAACGAGATTAATCCAGATACATTAACGGCTGGATACTGTTTCTCAAAGCTCAGCAGGTCATTTTTCAGCATGCCAGCATTGGTTGTGTTGCCGATCCCGTCCATTATATTGATTAATTGCTGCTCCAGCATGGCGGGGCTGGTGGCATTGGTCATCACTGAACTGAACGGTCCTATGGCGGTGGCAGACATATCAATTAGCCCACCTGATGAGTACCCGGGGATAACACCGTCTGTGAGCGATTGCGTCTGGTTCCTCAGTGCCGTTGTTAAGGGCATTTGGCTGGTTGGTGACAATCTCAGATCGGCACTGG
>JAQFVO010000619.1 GCA_027942505.1 Endozoicomonas sp.
ACACCACACACTGACGATGCAAGATAATTACCTGCTCACTGTCAGCCTGAACAATTCTGGCTGCCGGCGCTGGCCATTTTACTGAGGCGCAGTGGTTAATGCAGCGTGGATTGAGCATTAACCAGCGGGATAGCCTCGGGCGCAACGCCGTTATCCAGGCCGTGGCACTGGGTCAGCTGGAAGCGGTTCAGTGGTTTATCGCACAAGGCATCAAGCCTTACAGCTTTCCTGACGAATTTTTGCCATGCTTTAAAAACAAAGGGCACAGCGCTATGAGTCTGGCAGCGTGCCTGGGCCATCTGCCTATTATGCAGCGACTCCATCAACACGGTGGTTCACTGGACAAGCAGGACGACGGTAAAATCTTACTGATACTGGCAGCAGATCGCGGCGACCTGCCCATGACCCAGTGGCTCTGCCAGCAGGGTGCTGACCTCGCGCGTCAGGACAGTGTAGGCCTCAACGCCCTGGGCGCGGCGGTCAGTAGTGGACATCTGAATCTGTCGCAGTGGCTCGTCAGTCAGGGGGCTGAATGTGCTCCCGATATGGCTGACTATGATGCCTTGGTGCTGGCCGCACAGGGTGGTCATAACGCAATCGTCAGATGGCTGTGCCGCTCAAACTACCCGGATGACCGAAAAGCCTGTGACCTGCTGTTGCGTGCCCTGCTGCAAGGCCATCGATCTCTGGCCGTATGGCTCTGCCTCAATGTGTGTAACAGTTTCTCCGGCGTTGATGCACATAACTACAATGCCCTGATGCTTGCGGCTGAAAGAGGTTTTTTATGGCTGATGCAGTGGCTGAGTGAGCGGACCTCTGACATCAACCAGGCCAGCGGGTCGGGCTGCACCGCCCTGATGCTGGCAGCCAGCAATGGACACTTGCCAGTAGTTCAGTGGTTGTATCTGGAAAAAAACGCCAACCTGCACCGAAAAAACTTTTTTGGCAGAGATGCTCTGCACATGGCCATTGTCAACGGGAAGGCTGAAACAGCCAACTGGCTGATTGATCAGGGTATGGTGCTGAATCCCGATAATTTCAGGCTGCATGCTCTCCCCTGGAGCAGTGACACCAGCAGAGTCGCATTACTGCAGTGTTTACTCCGCCACCAATTACCCCTGAGATTTTTCAACACTTTCCTGCGTCAAGCGTGCAGGGAAGGTGACGTGCCTGCACTCACCTGTTTTTTTCCCGCAGGCATCGTCCCCACCGATGACGTTTGCAGCCATTGTTTTACCGCGGCAGCGGGTGGTGGGTCGCTGGCAACACTTGAGTACCTTTGCCGCTCATGGGGCAACCATCACCTTGATAACGAAAAACAATTCTGCCTGCCAGCTGCTGCACGATCAGGCAATCTTCACGTAATCCAGTGGTTCTGGGCGCGTAGCAGGATAAGTATCGATGAGCAGCATAACTGCCTGTTCTCCGCCTCAGCCAATGGTCAGTTACATGTTATTAAATGGCTGCACGGGCAAGGTACCAACCTTGGGGCAAAAACTGATTGGGGCTACTGCGGTTTGTCTGCCGCAGTGCGCAATGGCAATACCCCCGTACTGGAGTGGCTCTGCCAGCAGGGTGAGGATATTTACCAGGTTAAAGTTTATGGCGAGGGTGCCTTGATGCTGGCCATTAAAGCCGGTGAACCACAGGTTGCCATATGGCTGTTCCACCATGGCTTGCGTCTGACCAAAGGAGATATTGACAACGTCTTTCCCCTTTTCAGCCCACTGGTAATGAATATGATATTGAAAATGACACCAAAGATTCGCCGCGCCAATCTCTTCCATCGTGCCAGCCTGAGTCAGAAAGTATGGCTTTTAGATTTGCTGCAACTCGATAGCGGTAACAATGTCCTGAGTGATAAGGAAGCAGACGCCAGCTTTGCCCGGTTCAATCAGTACAATGACCAGACACTGGAACATCACTGCCTGGTTGCACTGGCGAACGTCATCGGGCAGCAAGCCGACACGCTTGAGGCAGGCCTTAAGGCCGTTGACAGTCTGCCAATTTCTTTGCATTGCAAATGTGACCTGCGGGAGTTGGTTGCCATCAATCTCGAATAATATTCAGTTGTGGTCGTACGTATTAACTGCCGGTGATCAGGGCAGTCACTGGCTGGCAACTTGCGATGATCGCCGCCTTCGAGCCTGTCGCAAAAAGCAAAAAAGCCTTGAACCACAAAGACACCAAGGCACAAAGGAAGCCTTTTTTGTCTGCCGGGCGTAGCCTGAG
>JAQFVO010000625.1 GCA_027942505.1 Endozoicomonas sp.
TGCTACCAGAGAATTTTTCAACGTTTTGGTTGCTACACGCTGCTGAGAATTATGGTCCCCCTATTGCCCATGTGCTGGTCCCAGCTGAAATTAGCGACAAGGATCATATTAGTGGCTGATGATCCGCTTCTTCGTGGTATTGCCAACTTTATTCAATATTTCTGATTAATTCAGGAAAAAAGAAAGAAAAAAGGAAAGAAAAAAGGACACCCATCAATATCACGACTGATAAAACTGGGTGATCTTTTTTCTTTTTCTCAAACCAAACCAACTTCATCCTGCGTCAAATACCGCCACTGCCCTGCCCCAAGAGCCGGATCAAGAGCAATCTCACCGACCTGTTCCCGGTGCAGCCCCACCACCTTATTACCAATGGCAGCAAACATGCGCTTGACCTGATGGTACTTGCCTTCGGTAATGGTCAATAACACTTCGGTGGGTGTCACAATATCGAGCACTGCTGGCCGGGTTAGCGATGCCTCCCCTTTCAGGGCAATGCCCCGGGCAAACTGCGCTACCAACTCTGTACTGCTTGCGCCCAACGGGTCGGCCAGTTGCACCCGGTAGCGCTTGGCGCACGCTTTAGCCGGTGACGTCAAGCGGTGCGACCACTGGCCATCATCGGTGATCAGCACCAGTCCTGTGGTGTCCGCATCAAGACGACCGGCAATATGCAGCGAACAGGCTTTGGGAACGGCCAGCAGTGATAACACTGAGGGATAGACTTCATCGACCGTGGAGCAAAGGGTATTTTGCGGTTTATTCAGCATAATGTAACGCAACCCTCGCACCATAACCGGCTCACCGAGCAGGCGCACATCGCAGCCGGCAGGGACCTTGAAGGCACTGTTGGTCACCACCACCCCATCACAGGTGACCTCACCACGGTGCAGGCACTTTTTGGCATTGGCGCGGGACAGCTCGGTGCTTTCGCACAAGTATTTATCTAAACGCATGAGCAACAGAAGGTAGTAAAAAAGCACGAATACTACTGGCAAAGCTAATGAGCCGCCACTGGTATTGGTTTTCCCTGATTGGCTTTTGCCCGAATCGGCCATAGAATGGCCGGTTATTTGATTTCTCATATTGCAAGCGAATCCCACTGTGGTCGAGGAACTCCCCATTGCTATTTTCTGAGCTGGCTCTTGATGAACGGGTGCAAAAAGCACTGACCGAACTGGGGTTTGAACAGGCCACCCCGGTGCAGGCGCAAGCGCTGCCCCTGGCCATCAGCGGCAAAGACCTGATGGTCAGTGCTGAAACCGGCAGCGGCAAAACCGCCGCCTTCTTGTTGCCCATGCTCAACCATATGCACACTAACCGGGCCAATAACACCAGCACCCGCGGATTGATTCTGGTGCCAACCCGTGAGCTGGGGCTACAGGTACTCAAAGAGTGTGAAGCCCTGGCACGCTACACCTGGGTTAAGGCTGGCCTGATTGTTGGTGGTGAAGATTATCGCCACCAGGTCAACACCCTGCGCAAAAACCCGGACATTCTGATCGCCACGCCCGGGCGCCTGATCGAGCACATGAAAAACGGCAACCACGACTTCAGCGACCTCGAATACCTGGTACTCGATGAGGCGGACCGGATGCTGGATATGGGCTTTGGGCCAGACGTGTTAAGTATTGTCGACGCCTGTCGTCCGCAACGGCAGACATTTCTGTTCTCCGCCACGCTCAAACCCCGGGCAGTGCAGGAGATGGTTGCCCGGGTGCTGCGTGAGCCGCAACGCCTGATTCTCAATGGTGCCAGGGAGCAGCACGCCAACATTCAACAGCAGATTGTGCTGGCCGACGACACTGCCCACAAGGAGCGCCTGCTGATCTGGCTGCTGAAAAATGAGAACTATGAGAAAGCCCTTGTCTTTACCAATACCAAGGCCCGGGCGGAAGAGTTTGTCGGCAAAATCCGGGTCAAGGGCTTGCGGGTTGGCGTGCTACACGGCGACATGGATCAGCGTGAACGCAAGCAGGTAATGAACCTGCTCAAAGAGGGCAAAATCAATATCCTTATCGCCACCGATGTGGCTGCCCGGGGCCTTGATATCAAGGGTATTGAACTGGTCATCAACCTGGAGATGGCACGCAACGGCGATGATTACGTGCATCGGATTGGTCGTACCGGCCGCGCTGGTGAACAGGGTCTGGCGCTGTCGCTGATCGGGCCGGACGAATGGAACCGCATGTCTGGCATTGAACGGTACCTGCGACTGCGCTTTGAGAAACGGACGATCAAAGAACTCAAGGGCAGCTACCAGGGACCCAAAAAAGTAAAAAGTTCGGGCAAAGCGGCAGGCAAGAAAAAGCCTGCCGGTAAAAAAGGCCCGGACAAAAACAAAACCACGGAAAAACAGCGCCACCGGGTGAGTAAAAACGTTGGTAAACGCCGAACATCGGCTGACGCAGAACAACCAGCCCTTGATGCCGGTTTTGCCCCACCCAGGCGCAGGAAGTGAACAACAGTATGAGTAATAACACCCCTTTTTCTGCCCTCGGGCTCGACCAGACGCTGCTGCAGGCCGTTGCTGACGCCGGCTATCAGCAACCCACAGCCATTCAGGCGAAAGCCATTCCCATGGCCCTGACCGGCCGTGACCTGATGGCCTCAGCCCAGACTGGCACTGGCAAAACCGCCAGTTTTACCCTGCCCATTTTACAGCGGCTCAGTCAGATGCGTGCCAGCCAGAACATCCGGGCGCTGGTACTGGTGCCAACACGGGAGTTGGCCATACAAGTGCTGGCCAGTTTTCAGACCTATGGCGCCCATACCAGCCTAAAGACGACTGCCGTTTATGGCGGTGTGGACATGGAGCAGCAACTGCTCACCCTGCAAGCAGGAGTTGATGTTCTGGTAGCTACCCCTGGTCGTTTGATGGATATGCTCAACCGGCGCCACGTCCGTCTGGACGGCCTGCGGATTCTGGTGCTGGACGAAGCTGACCGTATGCTGGATTTGGGCTTTCGGGACGACATCGCTCAAATCATGACCAGTGTGCCGGGCAAACGCCAGAACCTGCTGTTTTCTGCCACATTCAGCAAAGAGATCAAGCAACTGGCCCATGACTTTATGCGTCACCCGGTCAAGATTGAGCTGGAGAACCCCAACTCAGCTGCTAATACCGTTAGCCAGTCGTTCTATCCCGTTGACCAGCCGGACAAGCCTGAGATCCTCAGCTATCTGATTCACGGCGGACGCTGGCCGAAGGTGCTGGTCTTTGTTCGCACCAAAAAGGCCGCTAACAAAGTGGCCGACCTGCTGATCGAGGATGGCATCAACGCCCAGGCCATTCACAGCGATAAAAACCAGTACCAGCGCATTCGTACTCTGGAAGATTTCAAGGACAACTACTTCGATGTCCTGGTGGCCACCGACGTTGCCGCCAGGGGGCTGGATATTGAGCAGCTGCCCCTGGTGGTTAATTACGACCTGCCCAAAGTACCCCAGGACTACGTTCACCGTATCGGTCGCACCGGCCGGGCCGGGCAGAAAGGTCGGGCTATCTCACTGGTGAATCCTGAGGAGAAAAAACTGCTGGCCACTATCGGACAACTGATTAACAAGTCGCTGACCATCGAACCGCTGCCCTATTTTGAACATGGCGAAGTCAGGGAAGCCGTGATAAACGAACCTCCAGCCCAGAGCCGCAAGAAAAATAGCAGGGTGAAGCCGAAGAAACGTCAACCTTCAGGTTCATCCAGGAGTGCTGTCTCTAAGTCATCCCGTAAGAGATGACCCGCTGATGACCACCCGCCGGCAGCGGCTGCATTTTGCCTGCTGCTTTGCAGGGTCGAACTGTCTTATTTAACGACGACTCACTGATAATTCGGACGAGAGTTCTGCACACGCTGTTTTTTTCAGTTTGCGGTCGAGCAAAAACAGAACAAAAGGTTGTCCATTATGGAAGATATTATTGAAGAACTGCGCGAACGCGCACTGGTCGTCCCCGTGCCACTGGAGTTGCCGGACGAAGACCAACTGGTTGAGGTTGAGGAGCAGATTCTGGTTCCTCTGCCGTGGGAGCTCAGGGAGTTTCTGTTACAAGTCAGTGATGTGATCTACGGCTCGTTCGAACCGGTAACTGTGACCGATCCACACTCACACACTTATTTGCCAGAGGTTGCCGCTACCGCCTGGGCCATGGGATTACCCCGTGAGTTAATTCCTGTTTGTGAATTTCAGGGTGAGTTTTACGGCATCTCAGAAGAGGGCGAGGTGGTGCGCTGGGCTGATGGCGCAGTAACTGACGACAGTTGGCCTTCTATCTGGCACTGGGTACGCGACGTCTGGCTGGAAAGTTAGAACGCTACCCGAAAACCTCAAAGGAAGGTGTCGCAAAAGCAAAAAAGCGTTGAACCACAAAGACACCAAGGCACAAAGGAAGCCTTTTTTGTCTGCCGGGCG
>JAQFVO010001185.1 GCA_027942505.1 Endozoicomonas sp.
TGCCGGTTAATGATGCACCTTTTTCGGTTGAAGCGGTGGAAAAAACTACCGCATCGGATGCACCTGTGTTAGAGTCCAAACCCGTTGATAGCACTGGCTCTATGAGTCCTGAGAGCACGCAATAAGTTGCAAAACTTGTTGATTTGTAAAGGGTTTTCAGGGATTATAAGCGGGCTTAAAGCCGAAGTGGTGGAATCGGTAGACACGCTGTCTTGAGGGGGCAGTGCCCGAACGGGCGTACGAGTTCGAGTCTCGTCTTCGGCACCAGTTTAAAATCAATGACTTACAAGAGAAAAAATAGCTTAACATCGTTGTCATTGGTACTTTAGTAAGTCGCTTTGTAGAAAACGTTGTAGAAAAACTTTTGTAGAAAAAGATTGGCCTTACTTGGTGCTTTAGTACGGCCTTTTTGTGCGACGGTTGACCAACAAAAAAGGGCCTTGTTATTGGCCCTTTTTGCTGCGGCGATTTGCCCCTCATCGGGTGCCCTCGACCTGCATTGATTTTCTGACATAAACCAGTTTTGCACTCAGGGTCTTGTGTCCCGAGATTAGCTCTTTATGGTCCGTGACACCTTTGCCCTTGAGGTCATGGAAGCACCAGTCTTTCTTCATCGCCCCTTTTGCTTTCGCCTTTTTCACCAGATTCTGCCACTGGGTGTCCAGTGTGTTTTTTGAAACGATGGACCCAGGCACGGGTCGAGTGCCTTTGCCTTTGTATATGTTGGGGGCACCGAAGACATTTTCATATTGAACGCCGCCGTTGAGTTCATCGAGCATCGCCAGTGCGTTTTTTAGCCGGGGTGTCCATAGTGTAATTTCGTCCCAGGACCCTTTGCTCCGCCTTAACTCAACACCTACTTCCAGAAGTTGGTCGCGGTGCATTTTGGTGATTTCGGAGCGGCGGGCGCGGCAAATGTAAGCGAACTCCATCAAGACTTTCCAGTAGGGGTCAGCCAGGGCATAGACTGCTTCGTATTCTTCATCCGTGACGTAGTTTTCTACTCGTGACCCTCGTTTTTCTTTTTTGACCTTATCCATCGGGGAAACTTCGGGCATATCTCTGATTGCGGTCATCCCCCAGTCCCATGCAGCGATTAGCGTCTTTCGGGTATGTCCCCTGCTAGCGCCAATGTCCTTCAATAGTTGCGTCATATCGACCGTTTGTATGTCTTCCAGGGACATATCGCCGTAGTACTTGCCTTTTCTATCCCGGGCGTTTTTTATTTTCTCTGCATAAAGGCTTTTGGTGTATTGGTAGTCGGCGGTTTTTTCTTTGAACTCGTCTGATTTAACAAACTCATCGAGCAGAACGCCAAGCGTCACGTCCCCACCTTCCTCCATGCTTTCCATGAAGGCGTAGATTTGTGACAGCGGGAGGGTGTCCGGTCCAATGACAATCCGTTCACCGAATAAAGATTTGCCATCCTTGCGCCCGAGGTAAGGGCGGTAGACGTATTTATCTCTGTGTATGTATACGCCGTTCGGCAGGTTGGCGTTTTTCCTATCTCTCGTCCTGGGCATACTACTTCCTCAGTTTTGGTTTTTTCTTAATAGATTCCTGGCCAATCAGAGGGCTGTTAATAGCACTTACAGTAGTAACGATGGTCCCACCTTTGCCGTAGAAGAAAGGGATACGGTTATCCAGCAACCACTGGATCAGGCCAGTTCGTTGTTTGAACCCGGACCATTCCATCAGCTCGGGCTGGGAAAGCAGTTCTGTTTTGTCCATAATCTGTACCCTTGGACAGCGTGTATTCAGAATAGTTCCTTAGTACGGAACTCCTTTTCTGGGCTACCGTTTTTCGGCTTCTCGTGCGGCTGTATATTAGCACTGCTTATATTTTATGGCAAGAGTGTGCAGCTCAGGGCCGCACAACTTCGCTTATCTTGGCGAGATAAGAGATTTCGTTAGTTTCCACCGTTTGAATGACGCCGCTCAAGTTAAAGGTTTCATCGCCCAGGAACTTCCCGAACTGAAACCGGTTTCGTTTCCTCAAACGCAGTAAAACTTTGCTGTTTTTAATCGGTTTCTTGTTAAGTAATAAAATAAGTATTGAGTCTTTTTCATAGTCTGGGTTTTCGAGATCAACTTCAAAACCTACTGCATGATAATCTGGTTTTTTTAACCACAGCTTCCTGTAATAATCGCTCGGTTGTCTGTTTGATAATGTGCCAATTATTGGAACCGGCTGAAACATTTCTTTGGTTTTAAACCGATCTTCAGATAACTTGGGGTCTATTTCTGAAGGTTTTGTTTCTAAGAGTTCGGCGAACGCTAGGATTGCATCTGTGTTCAGTGGCACTATTGCATTTAAAAATTGGCTTATTGCACTTTGGGATATCTTTAATTTTTCGGCGCACTGAACCTGTGTAAGGCCAATTTCTTTTTTCTTTGTCTGGTAGAGAGCTTTTAGCCGTTGCGCTCTCTTTTTGTCTTCTTCTGTTATCGGTCGTCCTGCCATTTATATGCCCTCGGTACGTAATATTAGCTATCCTTCTTTTTTTGGACAAAGCTACCGCTCTCGGTGCGTAGTTTATCTTTTTGTAAGTAAAGTTTAAAACTGAGTATTTATACAGTACCGACCATTTTCAGCAGCTCACACGCTACCGCCGAATGTTTTCGGCACATGTCCACGAACTTACCTGCGGTGATTGGTCTTTGCCAGTCAAGGCCGAAGAACACGACGCCGCCATGCTCAGACCCAGCAACCACGGCTACGTCACCCCTGATATGGTGTCTGCGAACCAGCCATTTTTGCTGTAGCGCGGAGAGGTACTTGGGGTTAGTCAGGTCAATGACGGTTGTGTCTCTTTTTGGGAAGGGCTTGATGTATTTCCACTCAACCCAGAGGTCTTGTGTGACTCCCTCAAGGAACATGTCAGGGGTTCCGCCTGCATAGGCATCGTTGATTTTCCACTTGTAGTTGACCTTTGTCAGGTGTCGGGTGACTGCTTTTATGTAGGAGTGTTCATTCATATATTTGTACTGTGCTGGCAGGGGTTAATCTTGGGGTACTTCGATTTCCACACCCTGGTCGAAATCATTAACGGTCCAGACAGCTGCTTTTAGCTGCTCCACCGCTGCAATAGTCGCTTCGCGGTCAATGCCGTTATGCCGCATCATGCACCGTGCGGCCCAGTGAACATCGCGCAGTAACCCGACTTCTGTGCGTAACTGTGCCAGTTCTTCAGCAGCAACGGGGGCATCGGCTCGCTGGACCACAGTGTCTAGATCGTAGGTTGCTTTACTGTTCATCGTGTTTCCTTAAATAGTGGTTTTTGCTTATGCGAATCCTGTTCGCATAAGCGCAGTGTTAGGCGTCACCAGTTATGCTCACCTGATTTAAGTTTTTCGCAGTCAGCATTAAACAGCAGACCATTCTCGATACCACCAAGCGATTCATATATTTCGCCAAAACCTTCATCGTCAAATTCACCATTTTGTAGTTGCGCTCGGTATCCAATGATCTGATCACCAAACAGTTTTGCTTGGTTTGAGTCCAGGTAATCTTTTATGATTTGCTGGCTATCGCTTAACAGTTCTTCCATTTTCTATCCTTTAGTTCCCGGTTCTCACCTAACAACCGCATCCACGGGACTACGCCCGTGATGCAACCGGTTAGCTGCCTATTCTGGATTCGCTGCAATGATCGCCAACATAACGGCTTTCAACGGTGTGTCAGCGACTTTAATATTTACAGAGCATTCATTGACCTTCATTGCTTCCCAGTACTGCTTGCCTTCAACCTGAACAATATCCAGAGTGACTTTGTGCTTCTCAATTAATAGCCCACCTTGCGCCCAGT
This sequence comes from Endozoicomonas sp., assembly GCA_027942505.1. Lineage (GTDB taxonomy): Bacteria > Pseudomonadota > Gammaproteobacteria > Pseudomonadales > Endozoicomonadaceae > Endozoicomonas. The sequence continues at coordinate 3,809 of JAQFVO010001185.1, forward strand.
CTTCAACGGGATTAAAAACAACTGGCCATGATTTTGTAGCAATAAATATTTCACTGCTCGTCCGTGACAAAATAGTTTTATTTTCTATCTCGGCAATACGCTCGTTAATGTCTTTGTTTTTCATGCTTCAAATCCTGTTCCTACCGGCAGCTAACAACCGCATCCAGCCGACTGCGCGGCTGATGCAAAGGTTATATGACTAAAATGAGTCCGGCAGTGCAACAGCACGAACAAACCACATGTTGCCTTGCTGTAAGTTGGTTTTTGCTAATGCCAGACAACGACGAGATTCATTAATCTGATCCAGCGTTAGATGATCAACGCAGGTTTGAGCCACTTGGTCTTCACGCATCATTTCCAGTTTTTGAATCAAAGACTTTGTTATCTCCCCGTGCGCTTTGATTTCATTCATCATGTCAATTTCTTCCTGCGTCAGATCACGGTAGCCTCTGATTTTCGTATGTCGGTCTTTCATCTTTTTTTCCTTTAAAGTTTGTGCTAAGTGCATAACAAGCGCATCCAGCCGACTGCGCGGCTGATGCAAAGGTTATGTTGTTGAATCCAGTTTTCCTAAATCGTATGCGTCAATAATAACAGTGGTTAAGTCTTCAATTTGCTGGATAGTTAGTCCTGCTTCATACAAACTGGTTATTGACTCACCCAATTTTTTTCGCTTTGGGTGTTCATTGACTTGCCAGCCTAGATGATGTATGTGTTGTGTCAGTTTCCATAAATCATCCATCGAATGAACCTTTGATCTACGCATATTAATCCCTCTCTCTCAATTTTGCGTCCAATCTTCTCTGGCTTTGTAGTTGTTGTTAATCAACAATATCTAGACTTCGTACTTATTGTTATCAAGGGTATAAATTAGCATTGTGCTAAAGCTCCCATATAATCCCACGGAAAAAGACAAAGTAGTTGCAGCGTAAATGTTGCAGTTCTTTCAGCGTGTCACGTGGGCTGTCGGTATTAGAAAAACATGCTTGGCTTTTTTTATGGTTGATAGCCACGCTTTTAGCTTTATAAGTAATCGCATTTCCAGAGTTCGTGTAGTTGAATGTATCTCGTTTATTAATGTAATACCCAAGAATATCCAGTCTGGCTTCTAATTCGTCTTTATCTATTTGAGTCATCCCATTATTCAACATACGCTGCACTTCTGTTTTTGTTTGTATGTTGAGTTTATTGGTATCATTCATAGCTTTTCCATCTTGTTTTTGCCATCACTCAGCCACATTTTTGGAGCTTTAAGAAATGCCGGGCTGTTATTATCAACAATCGACTTGGCCAGGATCAGACCATTGGCCAGGCCGTGCATGTAAGCGTCGTAGTTCCAGTTCCCTTCAGCGCACTGCACGGCTATCAAATCGTCCAGTGACTTTTTAATTTGTTCCAGAGTTGGTTCATCCATTTTTGCTACCTTGTTTAATGTGTTCCATAATGGCCTTGCAGTACTTCGCTTGGTGTAAGCTGTCGTCCACTGCATTGTGATAAACACCTTCCCGGGGGATAGTTTTCTTTGGATCAATACCGAATTGTTTACCCATCCAGACTAGCGTTCGTACCGAGCGAGATTCCCAGAATTGCCAAGGGTCGGCTTGATTGGTGGCGCGGAAGGCAGATTCGAGAATAGTCAGGTCAAAGTTGATGTCGTTGCCCCAGATGCCCAGTTCCATTTTCGGTGCTTTCTTACGAATGGACACTACAGTCGCTGAACAGTTTTAACCCGTCTTCTATACGCAGGGTGTTTTCTTTTTTTTCCAGTACTTTCCTGGCCTCTGGCTTTTGTTCGCTCCACCACCTTTGTGTGTTCGGGTCTATATGAGCACCCAGGCGTTCGCTGTGGTCTCGCCAATCCACTTCGCAATAGAAGGTTTTTGTTTCGCCTGATTGAAAACTGAACGCAGCTGCACCGATAGCGCAGATTGCTGCGTCGGGCTGGGCCGATATTGTTTCAATGTCAACCATGATCTGGTTCATAAATGGGTCCCCAGTGCTCTAGTACTGAGGTGTGCGATGAATAAATGCAGTTGCTCAGCGGGAAGTTTTGAAAGCTCTGCTATTTCTTTAGCTGTGAACTCGACCGTACTGAATCCAAGTCCTGCGAGCGGTTGTTTAAGTCCTAAGTCTTTGGTTTTTTCAGGCGTATGGAATTTCATAAATCCTCCAGAAATAAAAAAAGCCCCTGTCTCCAGGGGCAAAGGGCAAAGGTTAAGCGGCTGCTGCCCCTTTGATGGAGGTATACATGGCCATGGCTGCATCGTACTGGGTACGTGGGGTCAGGCCCATGAACTCAAATCCTGGCACATACCAGGTGCCTTTTGAGTTGCTACGCTTCTCTGGAAACAGTTTCCAGACGCCAGCAAAACGAGGGGCGTTGTCAGGGTGCTTGGTCTGGATGGCACTGTTCCACTGGCGGCTGGCAGTCAGTCGCGTACCAGAAAAGTGCATAACCGCAGGATGCAGCACGTTACCTTGGTCGTCCAGAATTAACAGGGCGTGTTTGGCTGTTTCCACAGCATCGTAGGCACTGGCACCACCTTGCAGGGTGTCAATGTGCTCGCTGGCGGCTTGTAATGAGTCGAAGGTTCCGGCAATACCGCCGCCCAGTTCACGCTTTTTCCACACGGTGTACTGGTTCTCGTAGTAAAGTGGGATGACTAGGAGGTGTTGGAAAAACTCGTTGGTGATTGAGTTTTGCAGGGTGCCGGGCTTCGCGCCTTCAAGACCATCGGAGATAGCGGCTGAATTGCTTTCCACGATCTTGATTTGCGGAATGGCCATGTCCGCCGACTGGACATTTTCGTTACCCATTCCAGCAGCATCGCCATAATCAGCGACGGATACTACGTCACCCGATTGTGCACCGAACAGAGCGACTTCGTTGGTGGTTTCTTTTTTGTTAGGCATTTGTCTAATCCTTATATGGTCTTATCGTTTAATTAGCACTGCTTATATTGCTAATCGTTAGCGAACCCGGAGGTTCAGTTTCACTTTCTCATAGGCTTCAGTGCCCGGGATTTCACCGTCCAGCTCCAGTTGTTCAGACCAGGCTTTGGATGAAACTCTTTTTTGCAACAGGTAAAAGGCGTCGTTTGCTTTTACATAACGGTAAAAAGCATCCCAATCAGTTACCTGCGGCAGTTGTTGTGTGCTTCTGGACATGCTGGCGTGGTCGCTGCGGGTGGCGTCTACTCCCATTTCGTCCATGGCTGCCAGCACTTCCATGGAGAGTTGTTCAAACTCTTCATTGAGTATTTTGTCTTGCTCAGCCAGCACTTTGCGTTCGTTGCGGATTTCAATCAGGCGCTTGCTCAGCGAGTTGATGTCAGCCATTCATTACTCCCTCATATTCCTTTTTCAGTTGATCCATTTCATCGTCCAAATCACCGATGTCGCCTACCACGTCTTTCTTTTTGGCTTCAAGGGCGGCCATCTGTTTTTGCACGGCGTTCAGGGCGTTTTCAGCCTTGGTTATTTTCTTTTTCAGGCCGTCCATGTCTTTGGCAATGGCCATCAGGGTACGGGTTGGGGTTGCTTCACTCATGGTTTTCTCCTTTGGTTTTAGTGAAGTTGCAGAACAGGTCGAGCAGGTCATCCATTCTCTCGACCTTACCATCCAGCTTTTCATAAACGCTTTCTTCAGCCGTGCCACGGGCCGCAATCCTGACGGTTTCCGTCTTTCGGGTTTGCCCTGCACGATAAATCCTGCGGTTGAATTGCTGGTAATGCTCTGCGTTGTACGTGGGGCTGCACCAGATTGTGGTGGTCCCCCGCGTCAGTGTTAGCCCGTGCCCAGCGGACTGGGGGTGGGCAAAGATCAGCTTCAGCTTTCCTTGCTGAAACTGGTCAACTATTTCAGTTCTGCGACTGGATGCCACAGAACCGTCGATAAATGCGTAGGTGAATTTGTACTTCTCGGCCCATTTGCACAATGCTTTTCTTTCATGCCGCCAATTAAAGGCAATAACACACTGTTCACGCTCACCAGCCAGGTCCATCACCAGCTGATAACGGTCTTCATGGACTTTGACGATTTCCCCGTCGTGGTTATAGACGGCACCTGACAATAGCTGGAGCATTTTCTTCACTTTGGCTCCGGCGTGTATTGCGTCGATTTCACCGTTTTCAGTCTCAAGAAAGCTCTGTTCTTTGAGCTGTTCGTATTGTTCTATGACCTGTGCGGGCATATCTATTGTCATTGTCGAGACTGAGTGCTCGGGGATGTCCAGGCAGTCTTCAAATTTATGGCGGACTGTTATGTCTTTAAGCATGTCGGCCACCATTTCACGGCTGCCGTCTTTCTCAATCCACTGTTTCATTTCCGGCTTTGGGCCGACTTGTAGTGGGGTGCATACCTGATCCCTGAATGCGAAGAAGTTTTTGCCCAGGCGCTCGCCCTTATCCAGCAGCAGTGCCGGAAACCAGATATCGGTAATATGGTTACTGTTCGGTGTTCCTGAGAGCATGACAACATGTTCGATGCTCCGTGCTATCAGCTCCAGTGCTTTGCCGCGCTGGGTGGTCCTGTTTTTAAACGAGGTAAATTCATCAACTACCAAGTGACTAAAACCATCCAGCAGGCTTAAATCTTTTACGATCCATTTGACGGCATCGTGGTTGGTTATGACGATATCAGCGCCAGACTTAAAAGCCGCCTGCCGTTTTTTTGGCGTACCGTGGGCAATGGCGTAGTTGAAGCCTTTCAGAAATTTATCCACGTCATTGCCCCAGCTCGGTTGTAGTATGGACAGCGGGGCTAATACTAATAGACGACCTTTGATGGAGTTTTTGTACCCTTCCAGGGAGGCGATGGTTTTGCCAGTACCAGGGTCTGATGTGTTGAAGCTGCGCGGGTTGGCGACCCAGTGGGCTGCCGCCTCTCGTTGATGCTTGAATAATTCCATTTTCAATGTCCAATCGTTTAATCGTCATTCGTTTGCGGCCCTTTGACGGGGGCCAGGCGGTAAGATCACCATGAGAGAGGATGCGGAACTACTGTTAACGCTTTGGCTCAGGCTCTTACTGCGGGTGTTTTATTTACGCACACCACCGTCCGCTGGGTGCCCCTCTATTTTCCCCGAGGGTGGGTTGCTATCTATAAATAATATTAGCGTCGCTTATATTTTTGGTCAATCGTTTTCTGCAAAATGTTCCGGTTCACACTGTTTGCAGCCAGGGTGGTCTGGGTCTCGGCAGTTTGGATGGGCGGCAAGTTGTCGTTCGTAGCGCAAACGGTTGATGCTTTGTCGGATCAGAGCGTCGCGTTCACTTTCATCAAGCTCGTTCATCGGGCATCCCCCTGAAATCAACTGTGGTAAGGGCTTCATGGCCTATGATTTTGAAATCAACGGCGGCGTAGAGGTGGTCGCCTATAAAGATTTCCGTCAGGTTTTGCAGCGGGGTATCAACTATTTCTATGTTTTTTATCCCAGCAATATGGAGAGGCGCTAGTAGTTTTTCGACCGCTGCGTATTTTTGCGTGTTTGCAACCTCTGCCAGCCGACGAAAACTTGTATTTAATTGCGGAAGTATCGGTTGCTGAAATTTGATTTTTTCATTAACCCACAGACTTATGACTTTTTTTATGTTGGCCCGCCATTCGTTTAAGTCCGGGCGCGGGTCCATATCGCCTGTATTGCACTGGATCATCTCGATGAACAGCTTCGGTGCCAGGTCGTCTGCTACTTCATAGTGCCAAACGCCTGGCGCGTCGCTATCCAGACATTCGATATGCCATGCTTCTTCGACGGCTTCTGCAAAAGGGTACAGTTCATCCAGATAACCATCTTCGCCTTCTCCGAACAGGTGACACACTCCCTTTCTCGTTGAAGTAGGGTATCAGGTTATTTGCCAGATAGTGCAGGGTCACTGCTGCTTGCGACTTGGATACTTCACTCATTGTCACTCTCCTTGAGTACTTTTTTGGCTACTTGCCAGGTAATCGTGTTGATTATTCCCTGTACGGCGTAGTTGATTTTTTCAGCGGTTACTTGTTCCAGGCCGCTTGTCTGCTTTTGCAGGAAGTTAATGGCATCGTCCAGTGACTCTCTCGGCAAGGCCGGTTCTCTGTAACCAAGGGTTTTAGCGATGGCCATGAGTTCTTTGTCATTCTTCCTCATCGTCGTCCCCATAAGCCGACTCGATTTTCTTTCCGCAGCAGTCGCAATAGAGGTCGCTGTTTTCGTAGTTGATTTCGCAGTACATAGGACCGAAGCGGTTGGTATGGCGCAAATCATAGATAATGCTTGACAGGTTTTCTTTCACGCACTCAAAATGCGCCACTTCCCCACTGCTATCGCCGATAAACAATGGGTAGCCTCCGGGCCAGGCGTAGGGACCTGCTCGCAAGGTGGCACAGAGTTCTTTGCCGTTGGTGATTTCCCTATGGTGGTACTCGAATTTTTCACGAACAACCGCATAGCTTCTGTCTGATACTCTAACCAGATCACCATCGCAGCCGACCATAAAGTTGGCACTGTGGCGACTGCCTTTGATATAGAAGTCATATTCTTCGCCAGCCAGCCTACCGTCTTCCTCCCAGATAAGGTTGCTGGTTGAACTTAATTCTCCGGTAGTGCAAACAATGACATATTTATTGGAGTCATTTTTCTTTACCTGGAAGTTCTCTGTTTTGTGGAACACAATTTTACCGGCGTCCACTGCCGTTTTTATTTCGTCAAGTGTCATGCTGGCACTCCTCCATACTCACAATCCCCGCTCTTGGCGTAGTGGCACCATCTACAAGCGTTTTCACCGGGCTTGGCCGGGAACTTGGTGGCCGAGGTCATTTTGATGGCTCTTTCGGTCAGGCGATTTAGTAGCAACATCGCTTCTGCCCGGGTCCATTTGCGTTCCAGCGTCTGACCTTGGTCGAGATACCAGAACTCAGCTTTCACAAACTCAAGCTCCGGGTACTTCATAAAGGCAGAAATGGCGTAGGTGTATGCCTGGCTTCCGTGCTTTACTTCGTTGCCGAATTTGCGCCCGGTTTTATAGTCGAGCACTGTCGCTGATGTCTCACTGTCTCGGATAAACACATCCAGTTTTGTCATTGCCCATAACTTGTCGTCTTTATAGAGCTTCCCGTCATCGACCAGTGGCGTCCAGTCAACATCAAAACCCCAGTTTTCCTCCATCTGGACCATGCCCTTGTTGAACATATCCTTGAGCAGGGTAAAACGATGTTCAAACTGGTCTGTTTTCTTGCCCTCGGGTATCTCGGCGCGTAGACCTCGAACATACTCCTCGCACTGGTCGTGGATTTTGGTGCCCCGCTCGGCGGCTTCACCCGAAGGTTCTTTGATCTTTTTGACACGACGCAGGAACAGTCGGTACGGGCACTCCTGGAATTGTTGGAGTGAACTGTGTGACCAGAACTTAACTAAGCCACCTTGTGGGTCGTTACTTCCGTCCGTGGCGATCAGTGCCAGACGCTCACGTTCAGAGCGGTTTGGGTCAAACTCAAAGGTTGGTTTACTGACTTGCTCGGTGACGCTTTTTGCGTTACCGAACTGGATATTACTGTCGTCCGGCGGTACGTAGGCCATTAGCTTTGCTCCATATTAGTACTACTTATAATATTTTCTAAATGGTTGATGTAGTCGATTACTCTCTGTTTGCAGCAGAGAGTCTGACAACACATATTTAATTCTGATCGTGCTGCTTGTCGCAGTCGGTCGGTATGAACTCCTCCATGCTGTTCACATGCTGTTTGACAACCAACTTCTCGATCTTGTGCTGTTGCATTAGTCGTTTTCGGTCCACCTCGTTCAGATTCCATTTGACTTCAATCCCCCGCGATTGCCCTTTGTACTGGTAAACTCTTTGTGACTCTAACCCTAATCGAGTTAGCATCTTGCCGAATTTCTTGGCTGATCCTGTACGGCCAACCAACGCACCATAAAGTGACCGCATATCACTGTTTGTCACTGAGACTGTTTCGCCCTCTTTGTGATCACGGATAATTACTTTCACTGCATTTTTTGCTGCCCTGACTTGTTCGCCATCGTGCAGAGGCGTGGGTATCTCCAGCACTTCGACAAAGTACTCCAGGTCTCCCGTTCTGATGGCGTTGACGAAGCTGTCCTGGGTGCGGCGTGAACTTTCCTGCATTCTGCGTTTTGCGTCATTCTCCAGGGCGGTTGTGGCGGCTTTCATATCGACTTTGAACTCCATCATAAACCGCACAAAGCCCTCGACCTCTTTTGGCACGTCCTTTTCCACGCGCTTCTTCCAGTCTGGGTATCGCTGCATGATACTGATTTCCTGTCTCGGGCAGACGTTAAAGCGCCGGTCTGTGTCCTCGATGTAGACCGCATCAAACTCATTACTGAAAAAGATGAAATTCACATAGTTCTTGCAGTCGATGAAATCTTTTCGCATGACGCGAATGGGTACATAGTATTCGGTTATGTACTCTTTCAGGCGGTTGTTCATCTGACCAGCGTTGTCGGCATGGGAGTTCTTGAACTCCTCAACTGTCACTAGCAGGCTGTCGCTTAACCAGGCATTGTACTGTTCTGACAGTGTTTTCACGTTCATTACTCTGACAGCGTTGTTCAATATTGGTTTTAGTACTTTGTCTGTCAGTGAGCCTTTGCCAGTCCCTTGTACCCCATGGATAACCCATGCTGTCCGCATCTTTTCCCGCTTCTGGAATATGGCGGCCAGCCAGTTGATGAAGTAAGCGAACTCTTCACCGCCACACGTCATATGCTGTATAAGGTCATAGATCGTCGGTGCTACTATTTTCATTTTGTGGATGGACGACATATCCGCACCTATAGCGCCTTCGGGTATAGTTGTCTGGCTAAAGAACACAGGGTTTGGCTTGAAGGTATTTATGAAACCTATACCCTGGTCCTCGTTAATATCTATTGTCCTCGGGTCCTGTGGGGCAAACTCCTCTTTGACGAAGGGCAGCGTGTCGGGCGGTACTGCTCCGTTGCGGGTAAACCAACTGTCAATGACTTTGGCACCGAGTGTCGTAGTCTCCATGTCGTGCAGTTGATTTTTCTCCTTATCATAAAACCCGTACTTAACCGTATCGCCTGTGCGATTTATATAAGCAAAGGGTGCCATCTTCCCGGGGCTGGTAGCCCCAGTCAGTTTTTTTTTCGGGAGCACCTTCCTCAGTTAGATAATCTTCCATGAACCAGGTGTACGTTTCTTCGTCTGCCTGGCGGAACAGGAAGTTTTCTTCGCCCTTGAAATTTCGGACTATTTCGGGTTCGTCTTTTCTGACGAAGTAACCAGCACTGTCGCCGTTGTTGACGTTGAACGTAACATACTCGCCGTAGTCCGCGACCATGCTCATAACGGCCTCTGTCGGGTTTGTACGGACGGTTGTCACGCCGCTGGCCAGTTGCAGGCGTTTGGTTTTGGCCTGCTGTGGCTT
>JAQFVO010001193.1 GCA_027942505.1 Endozoicomonas sp.
AAGCGGTATTTTGCTTTTTGCGACAGCCTCCTTCACGGGGATGACGGAGAGTGTGAATAAAATAAAACACCCATAAATATTTCAGCTGAGAAAACGGGTATCCTGCGTTCTTTCTACTTCAGTCCCTCGGCTTGCGTGAGATTTTCTTCTCCTCACAGGGATAGAGACCGAACGCTCATCGACCATTGTCGTGGCGGAACTTACCTCGGTGCAACACCCGTTTATCGCCCCCGGTCAAATCCCACAGCTTTATTTTATGATCAACACTGCAGGAAACCAGCCACCCATTGTCCAATTGCAGAACTAACGCCACCCATCGGTAATGTCCGTTGAGCGACGCCACGCACTGTTCTTTGTTGGGCTTGCTCAGATCCCAGACCTTTATAGTCTTGTCATAAGAACAGGAAACCAGCCGCCCATCAACAAGTGCCGTAACTGAGAGCACATGTTTAGTATGCCCGCTCAGCGTCGCCACACACTGCTGCCCATCTGGCATGCTCAGATCCCACACCTTTATGATCATGCCATAAGAGACCGCCAGCCGCCCATCGGCCAATTCCGTGATCGAACTCACACAAGTGAACTTGATATCAACTGCTTTTAACGTCGCCACACATTGCAGGCGGTCAAGATTCCATATCTTGACAGTCAGGTCCAAAGAGCAGGAAGCTAGATGTCCACAGGACAATACCGTAACAGAGCGCACGCTGCCGGCATGCCCACGTAGCATGGCCACGCATCGCTGCCTGTCAGGCTTGCCCAGATCCCACACCATTAGAGTCCAGTCAGTAGAGCCGGTAACCAGCCGCCCGTCAGGCAGTTGCGCAATGCACATCACCAATCCAACATGCCCATACAGCCTGACCACGCATCGCTGCCCGTCGGGCTTGCTCAGATCCCACACTTTTACCGTTTTATCACTTGAGCAGGAAGCCAGCCGCCCATCGAGCAGCGGTATGATCATCCACTCTTCGCTCATATTTTCATTCAGCGTCAGTGGCTGCCCGTCGAGCTTGTTCAGATTCCACACCTTCATGGTCTTGTCCCAGGAGGAGGAAACCAGCCGATCACCGGGCAATGGTGCGATTGATTTTACCCCGTCAGTATGCCCATCCAGCGTCGCCAAGCAGGTTTGTGAGGTATCAGTTCCCAGAGATGCCAAGTATTTATTGGATACATATCGATGATAAGCAAGCCGTAACAAAGGATTACTGATTTC
>JAQFVO010000643.1 GCA_027942505.1 Endozoicomonas sp.
ACCAGGAACAACGGTTACCCTCCCTATAACATTGAACTCCTTGCTGATAACCAGTACCGCATCACCATGGCGGTGGCCGGCTTTACTGAAGCTGAGCTGGATATCGAGACCCACGACGGTGTGCTTCTGGTACAGGGTAAAAAACAGCCGGACAGCACCGAGCGCCAGTACTTCTACCAGGGGATTGCCGAGCGCAACTTTGAGCGCCGCTTCCAATTAGCTGACTATGTTCGGGTATCTGGGGCGAGCATGGACAATGGTCTGCTGCATATCGACCTTAAGCGGGAGGTACCAGAAGCCATGAAGCCAAGAAAGATCAGCATTGGTCAGAACCAACTGATTGAAGACGATTCGGCACACTCATAAGCCAAATATCGCCCGGCAGTTCTCCGAGGTGGCACCTGCCACCTCGGACAGCGTGATGTTGCGCAATGATGCCAGGCACGTTGCCACGTGCAACACCTGACCCGGTTCATTTCTTTTGCCTTGCTGCCCATTAAGTGGCATATCAGGGGCGTCCGTTTCCAGTACTACAGAGGCCAGCGGCAAGGTGGACGCCAGTTGTCGTGTCTTGCTGGCTCTTGGGTAGGTAATCCCACCGCCAAAGCCCAGTTTGAAACCAAGCTTCAGATAGTCCCGGGCTTGCTGCTCGCTGCCTGAATAGGCGTGGATAATTCCGCCGCGTGGTGGACGGTGGCGGCGCAGAATCTGCAGGATCTGATCGTGACTTTTGCGCCCGTGAATAATCAGCGGCAGCTCATGCCGGCAGGCCAGTTTTACATGGCCGGTAAACATCGACAGTTGCTTTTCCCGGTCCTGACCGACAACAAAGTCCAGGCCGGTCTCGCCAATGGCCACTACGCAGGGGAGGGAACGGTGCTGTTGAAGAAACTGGTCCAGCGCTTGCAAGTCACCGGTGTGGTGATCAGCCATGAAGTAGGGGTGCAACCCCAGGGCGACAATAATCTGAATCGGCTGGCTTATGGGCATGGGTTTGATCAGGCGTTGCCACTGCCCCCGTCTGGTGGCGGGAATGCAAATATAACCTATGCCGCTGTCGACGGCGCGGTCCAGCACTTCTGACCGGTCCCGGTCAAAGTCGGTAAAGTCCAGATGACAATGGCTGTCAAACAGTGGCGGATAATCATGGTTCCAGTTCATGGCAGCAACTCTCAGCAGTTCGTCAGGCTTTGCAGGAATAGTCCGTCAGATTGACTAATGTATCCTGTTTATTGGTCAAATAGCTCCGCTATGCACCCCGTAATCAGAAAATGTTTATTGTCGTTTGCCCCAGATCTCACTAAGGGCGCTATTCTCAAATGGCCCCTGCGTGGCCAGCAGCGGGTCTGACTGGTCAATGTGAAACATCTGGGTTACGATTCAGGCAATCCTGCGATGGATTGCTAATCTCCCATACAAAATCTGATAATCAGCGGAGTTGATGATGCTAAACAATGTGATGCTACTGTTTCGACCTGTGGCTTTGGTGCTGCTTCTTGCGGTGTCCATGGTATCGGGTGCCCACACGGGAAAAGAGACAGGCGGCATCGAACTACTTAACGCCAGTGCTCGGGCAACTCTGCCCGGGATGTCGTCATCGGCAGCCTATATGACCATTCGCAACGGCAGCAGCGAACCCGTGCAGATCCGGGTGCTGGAGAGTCCGGTTGCCATGAGATCTGAGCTGCATACCACCGAGATGAACAACGGTATGATGTCAATGCGTCGCATTGATAACCTGCAGATCAATCCGGGCGAGTCTGTGCAGTTAAAGCCGGGGGGCTACCACATAATGCTTATGGGGTTGAAGCAGCCCATAGCGGCTAACAGCGAAATACCGATTATCATAACCTTCAGTAATGGTGAACGGATGACTGTTATGGCCCGGGCTGTCGATGAAGTCGAAGGTCAGCATATGGCGCATTGACTATTTAACCCTCGTCCAGCTCGTTACACAGTGCTTCGTGCAGTTCAGTCGGGGGAAGTACAATGCCTTCCTCCTCATTGACTGGGAATACCGCGACTTGTGTGTTATCCCTTTCCAACCCGGGTGTCCAGCGTTCCAGCCAGACATCCAGAGTAATGGCTCTGGGCTGGCAGTCGGACCAGTCGTCCACCGCCCAGGCCCGGGCAAAATCCGGATGAGGCCAGACGGGCAGACACTCTTCGCCATCGTCAGCAGACAGCTCTACCCAACCCTCCGCACTGTGAAGACTCCAGATTTCGCCCCAGTCGGCCACTTTTTTTAAAAAGTAGTCGTAACGCTCATGGTCTGTCAGTCTGACAATGGCGGCAAATTGCTTGTCGTTGAGTTTGTAGGTCATCGTTTAGTAACCTTGTGGTGATGGTGCGGGCGAGTGTATTACCAGCAAAGGCGTGAAAGCAAATGACTATTGCGTGTCAGAAATTGCCGTCAACAGCCCCTGGGGCTGCTTCTGGCTTTTTTGTCTAATTCTTTGAGACCATTTCACAATCAATCGACTTTTCGGGAGTGCTCCAGGTAGCATTAAATGATTCCCTTTGAGCCTTTTTAGCTTTCGTTGCCAGAGATTGTGGGTAAGGATAGCTAATTTCCTCTATGGCACTGATCAGTTTCATGGCTTTCTCTGTATTGGTTTTTCTTTCAGCTTTACAATCCCAGTGAATGGGTTTTCCAGAACGATAGATAAATCCTTTTTTAAGCCTCTTGAGCTTTGTTGGATTTTTTGTTTCGTACAGTGGTTTTGATGTGGTGTAGTGATCACCACAGAAATGGCAACTATGCTGAAATTTTTTCATGCCATGTTCCACCACATGGACATTTTTTCTAAGCTTCATTTTCTCTAACTGATCGTTTAAGAAAATATGTAATTGATCATGCTCTTCTTCACCAAAAACCATAAATGTTTGGCTTGGAACCGGGCTGTTGTCCACATCCATTGTCAGTTGTTCATCAACATCAGAAGGTTTTTGCGAACAAAGACCTTTTCTTTGGTGAAATTTATCCAGTGTTGTTTGCAATATCATTTTTTGATGTTCTGAAGAATCGAAGTCTGTAGGTTGATGCCAATTCAATGACTCAGGAAGCAATAGCTTGAACAGTTGACCGTAGTAGTTTTCAGTTGAGCTAGAAACAATCTGTTGAACAGATTTAATTCTGGACTGCAATATTTCCCGCTCGTGCTCCTCCAGCTTGGTCAAAGGAGCTTCACGGGAGGATAAAAAATGAAGAATGGCTAACTGGTGTGCAACCACACTGAATCCGGTACTTGATACCCTGATTATTTTATCAAGAGTTAATGAGTGCTCATTATCTAGCTCTAATTCTGTAAATTTTTCTTGATTCTTAGACTCTCTTTCTAAAACCCTTGCGAGGTATTCTATAAAGGCATTCTTCATCAATATTGGAATTAATGCACCTTTACCAACTTCACCGAGATTTTCTTGCTGAGCAAGGCTAGCCACAACGTAATTGATCAAAAATGCAAAATCTTTTAGATTCTTTCTGCTGAGCTCACCGGTAAAACAATTAAACATCATTTTCAGGTTGCGATACTTTACATCAGCATAAAATCTACCAATCTCATACTGTGTATTGATGGCATTCACAATCAAATCGAGAAAGCATTGTGACGGCAACCATTTTTCACCTTTCTCCAGAGCCAGTACCATGGTCATGGTCAGTGATTTCATAATGATGTTATTGGCATCGCCAGCAGTAATGGCTTCTCTGTTGTTGGGTAATTTAAGGGTTTTATGAGCAAAATCTACCAGGAACTTGATCGTTGCTAACTTCTCGTACTCCTCCATCTCTCTATCCATGACTGGTAACCAAGCGTTGGCTTGTATTCCCCACTGCATCCCATCACGATAACGTTGTGTTTTTAACGGCGTTTCCTGGGATATTGTTAATTTAAACTGTGATGACAGATTACTTACCCTGGCCATGGTTTTGGTAGGCTTTAACGTGGCAGACCATTTGCTTGGTGCAAATGGATTTTTAACCTCCGGACTTTTAACAAAAATACAAGCCAGCTTCTCTGTGTTCATTCTTAGCTTGTTATTTTTTCTTATATTTCCCTTCAGTTCACTAACGACTCCCGTTAAATCTTCATCGGTTTCTATGCTTTTACATCCAAAACGCACATCTGTCAGTTGAAAGCTACGAGTGAGCTGAGTTGATAGTTTCATAATTAGTCGGTTTTTCAGTGTCAGCAGAGAATAACTATCCTGATGTTCGACCACATGATTACTAACAGGGGGTAATGCCACATCTCGACATGGCTCTTGGCAGCCAATATTGAGCTGACCGTTAGAGTTAGCATCTGAGCTAGTAAATGCACAGATCATTTGACTATCTTCTTTACTTACTTTTTTATCTTTAAAAATAGTTTTATTGAACTCAGAGGAAAGAACTTCTGAAACTTTTCCCTGTGGGTCGAGCAGAACCGGATAAAAATAATCTGCCCTATGGATGGTTTGGGGATTTCCCTGCTCACCATGAATTGTAATTTGGTTTTTGCCTGACATGTGAGTCTGCCAATCACCGTCAGGCTCAACAACAATCGGAGATACACGGATGCAGTCAGCTAGTGACTCAGGAGAGTAGAATGTATGACCTTTGTATTCTACCAGCCTGGCTTCTGAAAAAGATAAATTTGCACGGGTTAACTCGTTAGTTCTGTGCTCGTCATGTTCAAACTGTAAAGTAGCACCGAGCTTCAGAGCTTTACTGTTTACGGCACTAATCTGAGCTGCAATCCTTTCAACAAAGTAATCGTAGCTGACTGAATTTTTAATGATTGATTTGTGGTCCTCCGCATGTCTTCTCGCCCATTCATTATCGAATAAGAGGTCTCGTTTAAAAAATTCAAGTTGGTCAATACTGAACTTAGGATCAGGATAAAAAGCTCTTCCTGATCCCTCATCAAAAAAGTCAGTATCCATGATGACAAAGTTGATAATGTTCATTAACTGTTGAACACGATCAAAATTGTAACTGCTGTATCTCGCCATTTCCTGGTTCGCCCAATAGCTTGGAAAAGCACTGTATGGTATGGCTTGTGCAAGGCATAGCTGACTACCAAACAGATGACTGACGGGTGGAGCCAAAACCACGTTTACATCGGGTCCTTTGTTATTTTTGTCGGTCAGGGAAAAATCAAACTCAATCCTGTAATACGCGCCTTGCCACCAACCAAAAGGAGCAACAAACTCGGACATAACCATAAAAGCATTATCATCAGAAATGGTGAATTTAAATTTCCCAGGATAATGCCTATCCATATGTGATTGAATATGATGAACTGCCAAGTATATCTCTCTTTGCATTTTGGCTGAGTTAACGCCTGGTGACATCTCGGCGGACAGGTCACGCCCGGAATGAATATAGCCATGCTCTGTTCGATAAGAACCCACGGAGTGTTGCCCAAGAGGCATCTCTCTTGCAGAAACAGTGTTGGACGTTGAGGGACTAAACTGCTTATCAGTCTGAGCTGAACTGCTTACAGCATACCCCATTGATGAAGAAGATAGTTCTCTGGATGGGATGTTGTCAGCTGTAGCCAATGGATTTACAGTCTCTGCCTGTCCAGTTGGTGATCCGTAACACTGCATACAATAAGCCTCATATCGGTCGGGAGATTTTTGAAATATAATTTTTAGTAATGATGATGGGGGATGTTATCAGCTGTTGCACGCATACTCGGGACTGTAGTATTGTGCATGATTATTGTATTGTTAGCTAAAGGGTAAGCTTCCACTGGGAGACCTCATTTCTAAAATAATTTTCGATACCAGCAAACAAAGGCAACTATTTCTATTGCGCTTCTAGCTGTTATTCGACGAGTAATTTTTTTATAGGGTTTATCAGTTAGAAAGCATGTTGTATTGCCACAATCAATAACACTCTTGCTTGTAATCATCTGCCATGTGATTCAAGTAGTTATCGATCAAAAGGTTCTGACCATGTTATCTGCTTAAAGTTCCCCATATTAATACAATGGTTCTGTTGATGTGAGGTAATACTTGGCACGTTTGAGCTAGGAGGTTGTCCGAGAATAGCGCTCGTAGCGCCCGCACGACTGCATGGATGCAGTAGCTGGCAGGAGCAGTTGCCGCGTAGGGCAGCCTATTCTCTAACAGCCTCCCAAGTTTGTGCGGCACCATATAAGATACTGTAAATCTTTGCTGGAAAACCACACAACACAGGAGAATCGTCTACAGTAAAACTCCATGAACTTACCCATTCCTGCCAACACCGTTTCCCACCTACCGCACCACCGGGATGTGCGGGTTTACGCGGAAGAAAATGAGTCACTGAAGCAGGGAGATGCCTCCATCAGCTGTGCTGGTTTCAACAACAACTCTTTGGTGAATAATCAGAGAGGCGCCAGATTGATAACCCCAACCTCGGGGCCAATTCGCTGAAGTCCTATCTCCAGAGATAGGGGGAGTCTGCCCCCTGTTTGGGCGCTTGCTATGAAACTCTATGTCATGCCATTGCTGGCCTGTTTGCTGGCAGCGTCGGTTCTGGCGGCCCGGGTGTTTTGTCCGTTCTGGTCGGCTATGGCCTTCTGGGAAGAGATCATCTTTTACCTGTGTGGTCTGATGGTCGGCGTGCGCCTGCCGGACTTCGATTTTCTCCTGCCCGGTTTGTCCCACCGCTCCGGGGTCACGCACTCTTGCCTGCCAGCACTGCTGACGATGTCCTCAGGGGCGCATGCCGTTGCGGCTGGCCTGGCGGTAGGTATTGCACTTCACTTGTCGTCTGATATGCAGCCCAGGGCATGGAGCGGGGGGGCACTGATCAAGTTGCCCCTGTTAGGCAGCATCGGCCTGCTCTCACCACTGTGGCTGATGGCCAATGTGATTGCCTGTCTGGCCATTTTTATGGAAGTGCTCGCCAGCGAACCGGTCGATGCCCGTCAGGCCATTACTTTGCTCTGCCTTGCGGGGGCGTGCTGGTACTTCTGGCGCGAAGAGAAGCGACCGTTGTTGCCGTTGATGGCATTGGGCTTTGCCGGCCTGTTGGTTCACGCCATGCGCGGGGGAGGATTATCGGTGCAGCTGGTATGGCAGTGTCTTACCTGATGGTCAGTCCGGCAGACTGGCGAGAAGCTGCTATAACAATAGCGAAAAACGCAGATCAGTCGTGGACAAACTGATTGTTCAACGGTTGGTAGTGAAACCGGATTTTGTGCAGCTGTTGCTTAATGCTCTGTTGGCTCATGTCCATCTCATCGGCCAACTGCTCAAGCGAGTCGCAGCTTAGTCTGAGCTTTTCGTTGACAATGCCCAGCAGAATAAAAGGATTGAGTTGTTCCGGGTGCTCCAGTTCCATAACTTCACCATTGGTAAAGACGACATTAACAAGATAATAGCTCAGTCCGGCAATTGTTAAAGACCCATTGTAAAGGTAGTGACTATGAACATTATCTCAAGCGGCGCCAAGACAGGTTTCAGTGGCTCAGCCGGTGGTTTGGATGACGCAGGGACGTCGAAGCAAAAAAATGTCAGGGAGACTCAGGGTAATAAGCATGCCATGACGAGAGATACGCCTGATACTGAGGGCCAACCGGCAAACAGAAAAGTCGCTAAGGTGACCAAACAGCAGGCAGCAAACGTGTTGCTGAAAACGGACGACAGTTTTTGTGCAGCTGACAGCGATATTTCGCCCAAGGCATTTCCTGTAGCCCCCCCCGACCTGACCGTTGAGATCCTCAATCTGGTCAATCAGGCACAAAACTACAAAATAGTTAAAAAGGGGATAAACGAAGTAATCAAAGCGCTGGACCGCCAGAACGCGACGCTGGTGATTCTGGCCGCCAACTTCAAGCCCATCGAGAGTCTGCTGCACCTGCCCCTCAAATGCGAAGAGATGAACGTACCTTATGTTTATGTTGAGGATAAGCATTCACTTGGGCGCAGCACCGGCATCACCAGACCGGTGGGTGCGTGCTGCATTGCGATTACGCCTACCCACACCCACCTGTCCCCACTTACCGAGACCATAATAAACAAGGTAGAAAAATTACTGATATGATCAGTTATGCCGGCAGCGTCGGGCTTTTTTTGCCAGACGCCGCCGGGCGCTGGTCAGGGCGACCTCTGCACCCAAATGCGCCTCGCCCCGGGAGCGGGCCAGCTGCATCTGTTTTTCCCGTTCGGCAAAGCGGGCCTTCTGCTTCGCAGTCAGCCGGTCGAAACAGTGCGGGCAGCTGATCCCCTGCTGATACTTGTCGCTGAGTTTGTCACTCTCGGAAATAGGTAGACGACAAGCGTTGCACTGATCGTAAGAGCCGGGTTCAAGGGCGTGGTTAACAGTAACGCGGTCATCAAAAACAAAGCACTCACCCTGCCACAGCGACTGCTCCCGGGGGACCTCTTCCAGGTATTTGAGAATGCCGCCCTTAAGGTGGTAGACCTCGGCAAACCCCAGCCCACGCAACAGGGCGGTGGACTTTTCGCAACGAATGCCACCGGTACAGAACATGGCTACTTTTTTGTGCACCTTTGGGTTGAGATGGGTGGCAACGTATTGGGGGAACTGACGAAAAGAGCCGGTTTTCGGGTTGATGGCATGTTTGAACGTACCCACCTGAACTTCGTAATCGTTGCGAGTGTCTAACACCAGCACCTGTGGGTCGCTGATCAGCTCATTCCAGTTGGCAGGTTCCACGTAAGTACCGGCCACGTTGGCCGGGTCAATACCAGGTACACCCATGGTGACGATCTCATGCTTCAGCTTGACCCGGGTGTGTTTGAACGGCATTGACTGGCACCAGGACTCCTTGCAGTCGACTGGCCTGAGGCGAATGTCGCGGTTCAGCCAGCGCAGCAGCGAATCGACGCCCTGACGACTGCCGGCCACGGTGCCGTTAATGCCCTCTTCAGCCAGCAGCAGGGTACCCATAATGTGGTTGGCGGCCATAACCCTGAGCAGTGGCTCACGCAACGAGACAAAGTTTTTCAGGGTGACGAACTTGTAAAGAGCGCAGACTACAATGGAAGCTTGCGTTGCAGGCACGGTGGCGAGAGGGTGTGACATGGCTTTATTATCCCTTGCTGCCCTTAAGGTTGACTCATGGCCGTTTCAGACGGATCAGTCTAGCAGAGACTATGGCGCGATTCCTGCCAGGGTGGGGGGATTGGCGGATCACGGTGGTGGTCAGGTGCGATAACGGGAGAAAAAATGAATCCAGTTGCCAGACAGCGCGGCCCGGCCATACCCTCCACCAGTAACGTGAAAAAGAGACAAAAAGCCGGTGATGCCAGGTCGCCAGTTCCGCACGATGAGTCCCATCGCTGCCACAGATCACTATCGACCAGACGCATACACAATGATCCTGAGTTGAAAAAGTGGAGTGCCGTAGCAAAAGATACCGCACAGATCCTTAAGCAGCGGGCCTTTGATCTGAGCAATGGAACAATAGATCTGGGCGCCATGATTGACTATTGCGTCAACAATACGATCTGTTTTGGTCCTCATGATGAGCTACATCTTCAGCCACCGGACCACCTCTGCGCGCTAACCAGTATTGAGGTTACTGAGGAGACGTCACTGGCCGCCTGTTCCCGGATCTGTGCAGAACAGCGGCAGAAAAAAAAGGGGGGGCTGGGTGTAGCCTGTCTGAATTTTGCCTCAGCGGTTGCACCAGGGGGGATGTTTATGGATGGCACCAATACTCAGGAGGACGCTCTGGCGAGGTCTTCCGCTCTGTACGCCTCACTGGGCAGTAAAAAAGCCTTACTAATGTACCAACATAACCGGGCTCGTCACGGCGTTGACCGGGGCCTCTATTCTGATGCAATGATTTACTCTCCAGCGGTTCCGGTGTTTCGTGATGACGATGGCAATCTGCATGCACCCTATCGAGTCTCGTTTATCTCTGCACCGGCTGTTGACAGGTCGTTCTGTGCTGGCGTGGCGGAGAGGAAAATCCAGGATGCCATGAACACTCGCGCCAGAAAGATACTCACCATTGCTGTCAACAACGGGGTAAAACATTTGATTCTCGGCGCCTGGGGTTGTGGCATTTTTGGTCACAATGGCGCTGACATCGCGCAACTGTTTGCCACCCTGTTGGCGCAGGACGATTTTCATAACCGATTTGTATCAGTGACTTTTCCCATGACAGAACCCGCGCTGTTCCGGGTATTTTCAGAGCGCCTTCTGACCAGAGAGTAACTCCATGACTCAATCCGTGATTGCACAGCTCAAGTCACACCGATCCATTCGCAAGTTCACTGCCCGGCCGGTTGCCGACACTCTGCTCAGGGAGCTGATTATGGCCGGACAGTGCGCTGCCACCTCCAGCAACCTGCAGGGTGTCAGCGTCATTCGCATTGTTAACCGGCAAACCCGCCAGGCACTGGCAGCACTGGCCGGTAACCAGGCCTACATCGAGCAGGCCCCGGAATTCCTGGTGTTTTGTGCTGATCTTCATCGCGCTGGCTGGTGCTGTCAGGGCACCATGGTTGAGGGGATGACGGAGCATTTTATGATCGCCACCGTAGATGCAGCCCTGTTTGCCCAGAATGTCGTGGTGGCGGCTGAGTCGGTGGGGCTTGGCATTTGCTACATTGGCGCATTGCGCAATAACCCGCAACAGGTGAGTGACTTGCTGGCTCTGCCCAGTCAGGTCTATCCGGTGTTTGGCCTCTGTCTTGGCTACCCAGATCAGGACCCGCTGTGCAAACCTCGGCTGCCGTTGGCATCCGTATTGATGGAAGATCAATATCAGGACGTAAACGAGGCGTTGCTGGTGCAATACGATCAAACCATGAGAGCGTATTACCAGCAACGCACCGGGGGAAAAGTGGACCGGGGCTGGTCCGCGGAGATGTCAGCCTTGCTGAGTAAAGAGTCCCGGCCTCACATGCGTGAATTCCTGGCCCACAAGGGGTTTTCGATGCGTTAACGGTTCACTTTTGCAGTACGGTTGAAGCCAGTTGAGGGTTCTGGTCGTCAAGGTCGATATCAACGCCAGCTGAAAGTAACCCGTCGATCAGGCTTTGACTCCAGTTCGGGCAGGGGTAGCCGTGGGGGGCGCCGTAACTGTATTCGGTTCTCAGATGCAGGTTGAAGCATATCCCGTACAGCCTGTTGGTGTTTGATTCATCAATGGTGACCACTTTTCCCTGCATAAAGGCATTTTGCAGAGCCTTGAGGATCTGGCGCCCTATCAACGAGTTAGGCATATAGTGCCTGAACTCCTTTTGCCGGGCAGCTGGCGAAAGCTGTCTGCCCCGATGGCTCTGTGGCCCGACAAAACGAAAATGAACAACAATAACGCCAGAACTGCCGGAGTCTTCCCGGGCTATGTGGGCAAGCCACGAGCTGTGATCGACCTGCCATGACATGGTTCCGTGGATAGAATCTCCCGGCGAGCTGCTCGCTGCAATGGCGTGGGCATGACACTCCTGATGGCGAATCTGCGTTGCAGACAGACGCACTGTGGGGCCGCCACTGGTGCTGGTCAGGCAGACATCACAACTACTGCCCGGCCCGTTAGCGCAGACAGCTGGTGAGGTGTTGTCAGCAACGGGTGCGGCAACATTGCCATGACCAGCCCTGGCAACCCCTTGGCTTCTCGTGTAAGTAATTACGAAGGTCTTATTATTATCAAAATAGTTAGAGACCTCTTTGATTTTTGGTTTTACCCGCAACCACTGATTATTACCGGCCGGGGTGTAGTACTTGACTTCAGTATCCCTGTTGCGCAGGCTGTTGAGTTGAAATGACAGCTTTTTATCGACTTGGAAAATGGGTCTGTATGAGGACTGACAGGTAAGTGGATCAATCAATTGGGCGACAAGCTTATGGCCCTGCTCATACAGCGGTAGTGGGGGCGTAAATTTGGGCACCAGAGAGTTTGTTACTATCTCTTGGGCAGAGAAATTCAGATCAATTTTTGTTCGTAGCTCCCTGTCAAAAACCTTTATCCTCTGAACAAATCTCGGATTGACAATTAATGAGATATTGCGATTGCATTTTATGGCACCCACCAGGGGATGAGGGACATCATTAATAATTGGAATAATTGTAGTCTCAAATTTTGATCTGCCAACCGGAGTATGTTGCTGGCTCAATTCCGGGGGAGGTTGCTGGCTCAACTGCGGGGCAGGTTGCTGGTTCAATTGCGAAGTAAGTTGCTGGCGCTGGCCCAACTGCAGTGGATTTAGCTGGGCAAAACCCGCGGGAGTGCCAAAACCGTGCAGCTGGGGGACTTGACTCTGTGTGAAACCCACCGTTTGCCGGATGTTTACCGGGCCTGAAGTACTAAACTGGATTGTTACTGTTTTTGATTGCCCGGACGCAGCAGACGTATCGGCCGGTAACAGAGACTGTGTTAACGATTTGTTAAGGGGATCATTAAACTGCATGAGCCCGCTATCATTATTAACGGTGATTTCCAGCATGACCGCGCGAGTGCCTTCCCTTGGGTATTCAGCGGCATAACAGAGTTGTGGCGAGGTATAAAGCCCGCGACCATAAACGGCCTTTGCTTTGTTAACCATGTGGATATCAAAACAGGGCTGACCTGTCTTGATCCGTCTGGCTTTATTTAATTCATAAAGCGAACCACCTCGATACAAGACACCGGAAATGGGTTGCAGCTTGGTGGGGTTCAGCATTTTTTGCACACTCAACTCCTGTGCTTTTGCTTCAAGTCGCATGGAGAGAATGATTTCCACCAGTGAACTTTCGAAGTTTTCCATGAGCGTGGGGACTTCGCCATTAAAGCGGCGAACGATTTCGTATTTCCAGGCATCGATTCTGTAATGGACAAAATCCCTCAGTGCCTCTCTCGTCAGCTGTTGTATATCTGCGGGATACTTCGAACACTCGGTACGGTGAAAAAACGGATATTCACGAAAAATCCTTTGCGACAGTATCTCGAAAGTGGTCGCCCCCTGCACAGTCCCAAATGCTTTGGCAATGCACTCTGTAATAATCTCAGTGCGTTCTTGTTCGCCAAGTGGTTTTACCTCTGTGGTGGCTGGTCTGGGCAACACCGCACGGTCGCGAATAAATTTGAAATAGCGATAAACCTGCCGGGCCCCGGCATCCGGTTCGCGGGCAGTCAGTCTGTCCAGTTTACCGTTGGCCAGCGTGACGATCTGTCCATCAGGGGTAGCAAATGTCTGGTTATTAGCATCAAGTGAGTATTGCCCGTGGCCGGTGGGCATGGACAGGTCATTAACGATTTTTTGTAAAGTTTCCATGATTTGTGTCCTGTCAAAAGGATGGAATTCGAGGTGAACGGGACAAAAAACTGCGTCTCGCCTGAGCCCCCGCAAAAGGTCAAACGGCCAGTAAAATTCACACCGCAGCCTGGATTGGCCCCTGGCAGGTCGCTGGCGCAGTACTGGCTCAGGACAAGCACAAATGGAACTCACTGACCAGCTCAGAATGAAAAGAGGATTGTAGCCTTATCCCTGCTGTTTACGTCTGTGACCATGAAATTACAGGAACGTTCCAAAGCAGTCGCATCGACCACGCTGGTGGGCAAACATTCTGGGTGTGATCAGTTATAGATGTTTTTTTCATTACTGCAAAACCTGCTTATGCCGGAACTTTTTTACTGGCCTGTGACTCAAATTCCACAAACGGTTTTGTCAGACAATGGAGAAACTATGCAGTCAGTACGTTCGTCTATGTTTTCGCTGTGCTGTTATCGGGGTCAAATGGTTGCCCCGGGTATTCGCTGGTTCAGTAAAAAAATCGGTGGTAACAACCCGCAGGATCTATTTAATACTGAGTTACGTCGACTGGCGAGTCAGCAAAAATCACTGTCTCAGTCCGTTATGACTCTCAACAAGTTGCTGAGTGCCATGCCCACACAAGCTCAGGACAAAGCACTGCTCAAGATTGCCTCCGCCAATACTGCCGGTTGGGAAATCTCCTCCCTGGAAGGGTTGCCATTCGCCGTCGCCTCGCTGAAATTTACTGCCCCCCGCGACAGCCTGAACCAACGGTCAGCAGAGTCTGATACCGTGCCGGCAAGTTGTCAGCTTGCAGCCACTGATTATCCACCGACAACAACGTGGCCTGACGACTTAATGCTGCCAGAACAGGTGATTTCTGAGGGTGTTTCTGAGGCTCATTTAAGCCCGTCGGGTAAATTATTCCTTATCGCCAGGCGTGACATTCTGGAAATCTGGGGAAAAGGGGGCGACGGACAGTGGGCTCAGCAGGGATCACTCCAGCATCGCGGCCTTATTTTGCGAGCTTGCTTTAACGCCCGGGAAAACGCCGTGCTGACCAGGAGTCTTGGTGGACAGGCCAAAATTCTCGGGCAAAATTCCGATGGTACCTGGTCTGAGCATGGAGCCATTCAATTCGACGGTAACAACACACCCCTGGTAATGGCGCGCTTTAGCCATTCAGGTGATCATATGTTGATTACCAACGTCAGCATCTCCAACAGTGAGGTTCAAATCTGGGGGCGTGATGCTTATGGTCAATGGCTGGAAAAAGCCAGGATTCGCAATGCCATGCTTGACTGTCATGGTCAAACCTTATTCGCTGGCCAAACGCTCTCAGACCGCCACATCTTCACCAAATTTGGCAGCGTGGCGCAAATCTGGAGCAGTGCGAGCAACTGGCGCAGGCCCCTGGAGATACACCACAACGACGCAGTCCACGGTACCTTCCTGAGTGCCAATGAGTGCCACGCCCTGACCTTTGACCGTACAGGTGTGGTTAAGCTGTTTGATTACCAGCAGGAGTGGTCAGAGGCCGGTGAGATCAACCATGGAACCGCCCTGGCTGAGGCCATCGTCAGTGATGATGGCCGTTTTGTCCTGACCGTTGGCGACAATTCCAACAAAGAGTCGGCGTGTAAAATCTGGCATCGTGCCGGATCCTGGTCCAGTCTGGCCAGCATTACTCATAACGGCGGAGTGAAGTTTGCCCGTTTCCTGGCCAATAACCACGTTGTAACTTGTGGTCACAATGGCAAGGTCGTCATCTGGTCCCGTGACTGCTCCGGTACAGAAGAACTAGTGCGTGTCGAACACACTGGCCAAACTGCCAGTGTGGTTATCAGCCCCTCAGGAAAACAACTGCTGACGTGCAGTGATGATGGCACTGCAAAGCTCATGCATTGCGATCGAAAAGGCTTCTGGAGCGAACAGGCAGTAATCCAGCACCAGGATGGTGTACTGGGAGGAAGTTTCAGCTCTTGTGGCAACAGCGTCCTCACCTTCGGCAAAGATCACACTGCCCGCCTGTGGGCTCGGAATGATTCTGAGGACTGGCAGGAAAGAGCAGTCATTCACCACAATAACACCATTAATGGTGCTCAGTTCAGCCCATCGGGCGACTTGGTGATCACCTTCAGTCAGGACGGCACCGCCGTGGTCTGCTCCCGCCTGAGTGAGCAAAACTGGCAAGAGCGAAGGGTGATCAATCATGGTGCACCGGTACGCGCGGTAAAAATCAATGACACCGAAGAATGGATTGTCACCTCCGGCTCAGAAGTCGATCACAAGGTCTGGTTCTGCGACCGTGATTGCAGCGCAAGGGAGGTGTTGATGATGCCTTCGATGCGCTGGGTAGAATTTGGTCATGGGCAACTACTGACCCTGGCACAGGACGACACAGCAGTGGTCTGGTCCATTGATGGCAGTAACAGCTGAATAACAGCAAGAGAGTGAGACTATGCGTACAGCAATGCAACCGGCAAAAATACTTGCCAACTGGTCATTAAACGCGGGTCGGTTGAACCAGCAGCTCACCCCCGGCACTCGGCAGCTGGTCAGGGTGCTGTGCAGTGAGACCCTGGCGGGTAAACTGGTCGCCGAGCAGCAGAATATAACCCGTCAGTTAAATGCGCTGTCGTCGTCAGTGACCACAATGAACAAGTTATTGCAAGCTCTGCCAGAGTCAGCAGACCCTTGTGAACTCCCGAGCTGCCCGCCGGGGTGGACAATAACCACGGTCACCCTTGCCGGGCAAAGGCTGGGCATTGGTGGCATCAACCTTGTGACTGAGTGCGGTTTGAGACCGGTCTCTCAATCGCCGGTGCCAGGCACAGATTGGCCGGATCAGTCGGTGTTGACAGAAGATGACTCACTCTCGGAGGAATCCAGCCGTGGTCGTGTTATCAGGGTGCCCGATTTTAAGCGTGATCCGGGGTTTAATGGCTTTGGCCTGGGGCACCGGATCCATCGTGGCAGCGATCATACGTTTCTTGCTACGGATGACCCTGTCTTATCACCCTGGACCAAAGAAAGTGAAACCAACCACATGTCATTCAATGGTGGCGTCACTTTCAACCGAACCAGTGATCACGTATTGAGCTCTGATTGTGAGGATATGTATAAAATTTCAGGTTTTTATTCTGACGGTAAGTGGGTGGTCAAAGGTGCGACCAGTCTCAGCTCTTCGTTAGGGTCCAGCTTTATCAACGGCTTTGGTGAGCGCTGTCTGACCTTTGGCGGCGACCGGGACGAAAAAATCTGGGCTCTCGACGCCGTTGGCGTACGGCCTGTGCAGGCTGACATTAATAGTAGCGACTCGATCACCGAAGCTTTGACCAATGCCTGGGGTGAGACTGCCTTGATCTGTAGTCACGATGGCATGGTTAAAATCTTTGCCAGTGACGAAAGCGGCGGCTGGCACGAGCAGGCAGTTATTTTGCACGGTCACGACATTGGCAGCGTGACTTTCAACATGGAGAAAAGCCATTTTCTGATCTGTGGTGACGACAATATTGCCCGAATCTGTGGGCAAGACGAGAATGGTTGCTGGTCCGAGAAGGCCGTAGTCTGCCACGCCGAAAAACTTAACGGTGCCATTTTCAGCAATCGGGGAGATCTGGCAATAACCTATAGCGAAGATGGTACTGCTGTTATCCTGGGCTGTGATGAGCATGGCAGCTGGAAAGAGCAGGGGCTCATTGAGCACAACAGCCCCATTGTCAGTGTCATCATCGATGAGTCTCAGAAATGTATCCTGACTTTCTGTTCAAGAGGTACGGTGAAAACCTGGGCTCGTCACTTTCGTTGAGTAGGCCACTCTTTGACCCGGGTTCAACGCCTGCGAAGGGACAGTTCAGGGAAAATACCACCCGTCAAGCTCGCCAAGAGGGGCATTTCTCTTAACCGACTTCGAGGCTGTCGCAAAAGACTCTAAAGAAGGGAACCACAAAGGCACGGAGACACAAAGTTTTTTCAGGCCTGCCTAGGCTACGCCCGGCAGACAAAAAAGGCTTCCTTTGTGCCTTGGTGTCTTTGTGGTTCAACGCTTTTTTGCTTTTGCGACACCCTCCTTCGCGAGGATGACGGTCAGCGGGGTATTCGGCCTGTTCCACAACCGCCATTCACGGCAATGACGATGGCATATTTGCGGATGCCGCTTCCCTCAGCCTTGCTCAAGCAAACGACGAAGGTCAATTATTGCCGCATTGGCCCTGGAGATGTAGTTGGCCATGACCAGAGAGTGGTTGGCCAGTAGCCCAAAGCCGGAGC
>JAQFVO010000661.1 GCA_027942505.1 Endozoicomonas sp.
AGACTGACTACATCTTCAAAATTTGTTAGAGAAAATTCTTGAAACCAATCCTTAACCTGCCTATTCCTTTTGAAAAAGGTGTTGTTTCAGCCTCTCTTTTTTTGCCTCAGCACAATGCTTATTGCCTCTTCCTGCAAGTAACGCTAACCCCATGGTTATGGGTATTAAATCGTACCCGTTATAAAATTTACCCCAAGAGCCAGTTCACACACAATTTGCCAAGTACAAATTTTGACTGAAACCTCTGTTTCAGATCCTCGTTACAAATAATTAATGTGTGAACAGAAATCCGGGTTGTTACTAATATTTTGATTCCCCATAAGAGGATACTAACGAGCTCTACTAAATACCAATAAGCTGCTGCCGTGTGGGGACATTCCACCGTGGCAACACATTACAAACAGGAGGTTTAAATATGGTTGTACATAATCCGTCTGGTCAATACCAGCCCGGCGAGACATCTGTCATCCCCGAACAAAGTGGCAATTTCAAGCAAATGAAGACCAAGACAACTGACGCATGCCCGCAAGTGCAATCCACCGGGCAGGCGCCGGAAAAAGTGCCGCTTGGAGATCGTGTCATTCACACATTCAAGTCAATATTACACAATATCAGAATGTCACTTGCGAATTCTGGTTTTGCCAGCCTGGTGCCAGGTTTATTAGTTTTCCTCGGCTTAGGCCTGGTTACTGTCTTTCCTAGCACCGCCATTTGTGGTGGTGTGGGTGGTCTGATCAAGCAGGCCAAAGAGTTGGCAGGGTACGACTCCAATGCATTTGTGGGAGGCCTCTACATCGGTCTTTATGCTGCCGTTGCGATTGCCGCCCCAGCAGCAATAATCACCTCCTTGGCAGCAACTCTGGGATTGTTCTGTGCGCTTGCGCCAGTATCCACTTTGCTCAAAATCCCGAAATTTATCAACCAGGCATCCACCATGAGCGGTGAAGAACTGACTCAATTGCAAGTTGAAGCTGATGAAGAATGGTCTGATACCGTAGCGGGCGCGCTTGCCTGCGCCAAAGGCGCCCTCAACTTTGTGACTTAGGAGTTGCCCTTAAATAAGTTTCCACTTCGATGCTGTCCAGCAAATAATCGTTTGCCACGGAGGCACACGCAGTTAAGAAAATTTTTTTTCCTCCGTGTCCCCGGGCTAAAAACTTCATGACGGTGACCAACCATCGTCATGAGTATTTGTGCGCCTGCCGCCTTCGAGCTTCTACCTTTAACCAATAAATGACTTATATACCTCAAGAAGAAGCGTCGTTAGCGCCTGCATGTTCAAGTACCATCAGGCAAAGAATCCCACGCTTGGTACAGTCGTTTTGACCACCATCAGGCTG
>JAQFVO010001310.1 GCA_027942505.1 Endozoicomonas sp.
CAGAGACTTTAACTGCAGGGGGCTGGCGCAGTCGATGTCGTCCAGCATTTTTCGCAGATGTTGTGTCGTTACCAGCAGTTGACTGGTAAGACGACCAGCGAATGAGTCGC
Organism: Endozoicomonas sp.; assembly: GCA_027942505.1. Lineage (GTDB taxonomy): Bacteria > Pseudomonadota > Gammaproteobacteria > Pseudomonadales > Endozoicomonadaceae > Endozoicomonas. Next base: position 111 of record JAQFVO010001310.1, read on the forward strand.
TTGGGCATGCGGGGTGACTCAGGCGTCGTCTTTTACTCTGTTGCGGTTGGCCGTACAGAGTTATTTGAGGCGGGGTGGTATGTGTGAGGCTATGTTTGGGGCATTGGGGCGTATACATATCAGTTAACGGCAAGGTTACAAAATTTAAGCTTTTGACCGTACGTACAGTCAATAGTTCAAACAGATTTCTGGTATTTTTCTTCCCGCTGAATTTTCACAGTCGCGTTTGAGCATCACATGCTTTGACAGGTGGCGTCAGGGTCGTGCTGGCTTGCAAACTCAATCTGATCTCCCTGACAGCCCGTAGAAGGATAGATAGTCAGTGCCGATTGATTCCGGCTGTATTAGAATGCCTCGTCACTACCAACAACCAGGCATTTCCCGCCTGTCCTCAGGCAAAACCAGGCAACAACCGAGGTAATGAATGTTCACAAAGGACATGACCATCGCTGAATTTGACCCAGAACTAAAGGCGGCCATGGATGCCGAAAGCCGGCGCCAGGAAGAACACATCGAACTGATCGCCTCTGAAAATTACGCCAGCCCACGAGTGATGGAAGCTCAGGGTAGTGTGTTAACCAACAAGTATGCCGAGGGCTACCCGGGCAAACGGTACTACGGTGGCTGTGAGCACGTTGATGTGACTGAGCAGCTGGCCATTGATCGCGCCAGGGCGCTGTTCGGTGCTGGTTTTGCCAACGTACAGCCGCACTCCGGTTCTCAGGCCAATGCCGCTGTTTATATGGCTCTGCTGAAACCAGGTGATGTGGTTCTGGGCATGAGCCTGGCTCATGGCGGTCACCTGACTCATGGCGCCCAGGTGAGCTTTTCCGGACGCATTTACGAGGCGGTGCAATATGGTCTCAACCCGCAAACGGGCGAGATCGATTACGACGAGGCGGAGCGTCTGGCCCTTGAGCACAAACCTAAACTGGTGGTTGCCGGTTTTTCCGCATACTCCCGGGTGGTTGACTGGCAGCGTTTTCGTGAGATTGCCGATAAAGTGGGCGCTTACTTGCTGGTGGACATGGCGCATATTGCCGGGCTGGTGGCTGGTGGTGTCTATCCGTCGCCGGTGGGTATCGCTGATGTGGTGACGACCACAACGCACAAAACGCTGGGTGGTCCTCGCGGTGGCCTGATTCTGGCAAACAACGACGAAGAGCTGAACAAGAAGCTGAACTTTGCGGTGTTTCCTGAATCTCAAGGCGGGCCGCTGTGTCACGTCATTGCGGCCAAGGCGGTCTGCTTCAAAGAGGCCATGTCCGATGCGTTCAAAACCTACCAGGCTCAGGTGATCAAAAATGCCCGGGCCATGACTCGGGTCATGATGGAACGTGGCGTCAACATCGTTTCCGGGGGGACTGATGACCACCTGTTCCTGGTGGATCTGATTGGTAGGGAGTTCACCGGCAAAGATGCTGAGGCAGCGTTGGGCCGGGCCAATATCACCGTGAACAAAAACGCTGTGCCCAACGATCCGCGTTCTCCGTTCGTCACCAGTGGGCTGCGAATCGGTACGCCGGCCATCACCCGCCGTGGCTTCAACGAAGATGACTCGGCCGCTCTGGCGGGTTGGATCTGTGACGTGCTGGATGCGCTGGGACACGATCCTGAAAATACCCAGCAAGTGGAAGCATTGGTTAAAGCCAATGTTCTTGAAATCTGCCAACGCCTGCCCGTGTACGCCAACTAACGGCACTGGGCTTGCCCGGGTTCAGCCGTGTTTTTCGACGGAATCCGGGCTGGCTAATTGGTCATTCGCTGTTTTTGTTTGATTGCCATCTTTTTTTTCTGAGTACTGTTGCCTGCCCTACACTCTCACGCATTGTGCATTTCTGTCGACAAATTCTATGTTTACTACCGGCGAAGCCAACCCGCTG
>JAQFVO010001334.1 GCA_027942505.1 Endozoicomonas sp.
GAACGGCTCAGGTTCAACGGCGCAATCATGTTTTCCGGCTTGAGGATTTCACGCAGCTGATCTTCAGTCAGCAGCCCTTCTTCCAGTACCAGGTCAACCACACGACGACCGCTTCTGAGTGCTGTTTTGGCAATACGGCTAGAGTTTTCGTAACCCAAGTAAGGGTTCAGCGCGGTAACCAGACCAACACTGTTGTCTACGTAGCTCTGGCACACGTCACGGTTGGCCGTGATGCCCTTGATGCACTTCTCAGCCAGCATGTTCATGCCGCTGGACAGCTGCTGGATAGACTCCAGAATCTTATAGACCAGCACAGGCTCAGCGTAGTTGAGCTGCAGCTGCGCGGCTTCCGATGCCAGGGTTACCACCAAGTCATTACCAATGACGTGGAAAGCAATCTGGTTCATAGCCTCTGGAATAACCGGGTTCACCTTGCCTGGCATGATAGACGAGCCTGGCTGCATTTCTGGCAGGTTGATGTCGTTGAAACCGCACATCGGGCCGCTGGACAGCAGACGCAGATCGTTGCTGATCTTGGAAAGTTTCACCGCCAGACGCTTCAGGGCGCCGGAGAAGATAACAAAGGCACCCATGTCGGAAGTGGCTTCCACCAGGTCGCCCGCCAGAATCATCTCTTGACCGGAGATCTCGCTCAGGTATTTAACCGCCAGTGGTGCATAACGGCTGTCAGCGGTAATCCCAGTGCCGATGGCGGTGCCACCCAGGTTGATCTCACGCAGCAAGGCAGCCATTTCGCCAATGCGCTGGATGTCTTCACCGATGGTGGTGCTGAATGCCTTGAACTCCTGACCCAGGGTCATGGGTACGGCATCCTGCAGCTGAGTACGGCCCATTTTCAGCACGTCTTTGAACTCTTCAGCTTTCGCCTCCAGAGCGTTTTTCAGCGACTTGATGGCCTCCAGCAACGAGTTGTGTTTGAGCACCATGGCCAGACGCATCGCTGTTGGATAAACGTCGTTGGTAGACTGCGCCATGTTGACGTGCGTGTTCGGGTGCAGGTACTGATACTCACCACGACGATGCCCCATCAGCTCCAGAGCCCGGTTGCAGATGACTTCGTTAGCGTTCATGTTGGTAGAAGTACCAGCACCACCTTGAATCATGTCCACCACAAACTGATCGTGCAGGCGGCCTTCAATGATCTCGTCACAGGCAGCGGCAATGGCAGTAGCCATGTTGTCGTCGAGCATGCCCAGGTCGCGGTTGGCCAGGGCACACGCTTTTTTCACCATGGCCAGTGCGCGCGGCAGGTTGGTGTAGTGATTCAGTTGTACGCCGCTGATCTGGAAGTTCTCGATAGCGCGCTGCGTCTGGATACCGTAATAAACATGTTCGGGTACAGGAGCGTCACCCAGAAGGTCGTGTTCAATTCGGTACTGAATAGGGTCTGTCATTTCTTTCGCCTTGAAGAGCCCGATACTCGGGCACTGTATGAATTCCACAGCCTGAGGGAAGTAAGCGTCGTGTGCTGGGAGTTGCAGGCTGGCAGGTCTAGTCTGTGTCTGTTGATAATTATCAGCAATAAGTGCTAGTACTTAACTCAACGAAAGTTATTAAAAAATGCATATAAATTAATGGTATGCATCAAAAAAACAGCCTGTTTCCCGGTATCTGATCAGTGTTGTTTTTCCACTGTGATAACGTGTTGCAGAACACACTTGCTTAAGGGTTGCGCTTCGCATGTCGCTCCCGGTTTGCCAGTTTTTCCCGCTCGCTTTTTCTCAGTAAAACGTAAAGTGCTCCAGAGCCGCCATGAATTTTCAGGGCGCTGTGAAAAGCCAGCACCGCTTCCAACTGCGGCAGCCAGGTGAACAGAAGGCTTTTCAGCAGGGCAGGGGGGGTACTTTTCTCGCCGCGCCCGTGGGCAATCAGCACCGTGCGCAGTTCGTGTTCCTGACAATCGTGAATAAACTGGAAGACAAGCTCCCGGGCTTCCCGGGCACTCTTGTGGTGCAGATCCAATCGTGCATCAAGCGTGTACTTGCCCAGACGCAACTTCTTGAACACACCTTCTTGTACGCCATCGCGCTTCCAGACCAGGAAGTCATGGGGTTTAACCATTCTGGGGTTGAGCAGCGAGAGGAAGTTTGGGTCGGTGAATGTATCCTGAGCAGCAGCCTTGCGCACCTCCTGGCCGGGAGTGACGCGCTGGATTTTGTGGAGATCGGCTGTTGCCTTGCGCTTTAGCGGGCTGACGCCTTCCATCTCCTGAAGAAATGCTGTGATGTCTTCATCTTCTGTAGAGTGGTTCATCGTAAACTGACCGATCAATTGAGTGCCGATAATAACAGGTTTTACGCCCCTGGTGCCAATGGCTCTCGATCGTGTGCTGCTGGCCACCTGAACTCTCTTGCCTTGTTGGGAGGATAACAGCAGCAGACGCGCTGACAATTATGGGGTGATATTTTGGCTAAATGATTACCCACCGTCCGTTATCTCCGCGAAGTAGGGCGTCGCAAAAGGCTCTGAAAAGAAGGGAACCACGAAGAGCACAAAGAAGAGATTTTCTTTTTCTTCGTGCTCTTTGTGTCCTTCGTGGTTCCATCTTTAAGTTCCCGAAGCGGGGAGGGGGAGTCGTTTCTGGAACGCCGGGGGCCGTGGATAAAATACCAATGCAGTTTGTCGGTGACGCCCTACGAAACCATGAGCACGTTAGCGGTCGCCGAGCCAATCTGTAACATC
>JAQFVO010000686.1 GCA_027942505.1 Endozoicomonas sp.
TATCAACTCAATAACAGGCTCAAGAGCTATAACTCTACAAATACATTCCTCACCCATAACCAGCAAATGACTGACACAGCAACCTGCGACCGCTACATGATCACCGGTTACTTTGAGACCCATCATGTCCTTTTTGACCGGGTTAATCGGGCGCTGGCCCAAGGCGTTCGCCTGATTCAGTTCCGTGCACCCTGGCTGGAGCAAAGCGATTACCTGCAACTGGCACATGCCCTGTCGCTCTCAACCGGGGCTGTCGGCGCCCTACTGACCATCAAAGGTGACTACCCGCTGTTGTCGCTTCCCTGGTGTCAGGGACTGCACTTGACATCACGCCAGCTAACAGGGGCCAGAGCGCAAAAACATCATACCCGCCAGCTCCTGATCGCGTCGTGCCACAATGCCATGGAGATCAGGCAGGCCGAAGCAATGTCTGCGGATCTTATTACTCTTTCCCCTGTTCGCCCGACACCATCACATCCAAGAGCCACCCCACTCGGGCTGTCACAGGCAGCAGAACTGACCGCAACAGCCGCCATGCCGGTATTCTGGCTGGGAGGGATGACAACTGAAGATATTACCGCCGCTCAGGATCTGGGCGCTCAGGGAATTGCTGCCATAACCGAGTTTTGGCGCCAGTAACGAAGTCCACAACAACACCGATTGCGACAACGCAGTAGCGCTGGTCACAAAAAAATTGAACTAAACGGCTAATCTCCCTCTCTAAGTAAATAATTTAAAAAAACTGATGTAAACACGTATTCCAGACAGCACCAATTTTGCCACCAGTTGTTGAGGATTAAGTTATGCAGGGACGATACCCCACAGGGTATGCTCAGACTCCTACACAGACAGCCACCAGCGACACCACCTGGAATGTAAACCGTGATTGGACCTGCCAGCGCTGGTTTAACAGTATTGCTAATAACGTCTCTGCCAAAACCCACCAGTACTTTGGTAAGCTTGTGGCAGTGGCGACGCTACCATTCACCTTCATCCCATCCCTCGCCTGCGACTTATTCTATGGCGCCAAAAGCCTCTATCAAAGAGCCGTCAGCAAGGCACCAGTGCTCAATCACGCTGCAACCGGGAGCAGCTCGTCCTCAACATCAGAATCGAACACTTCTTCTCCCACGATTGATCAACTCCGCCAAAAATATCCTGGTCTGGATAATTACCTTACTGCTCTGGAAACACCTACGGCAACTCAGTAGCGCCAATCCCGAAAAAATTGAACTAAACGGCCAGTCCCCACTCTAAGTTATATAAAGTAAAAAAACTAATGCGAACACGCATACTCGACAGCACCAATTTTGCCACAAGTTATTGAGGATTAAGTTATGCAGGGACAATACCCCACAGGATATGCTCAGACCTCTACACAAACAGCCCGCGACACCACCCAAAATGTAAATCGTGATTGGACCTGCCAGCGCTGGTTTAACAATATTGCCAATAAAGTCACTGCCAAAACCCACCAGTACTTTGGTAAGTTCGTGGCTGCGGCGATGCTACCGTTTACCTTCATCCCATCCCTCGCCTGCGACTTATTCTATGGAGCCAAAAGCCTCTATCAGAGAACCGTAAGCAAGGCACCAGTGCTCAATCACGTTTCAACCGGGAGCACCTCGTCCTCAACATCAGAATCGAACACTTCCCCCACGATTGATCAACTCCGCCAAAAATTTCCTGTATTGGATGATTACATTACCACTCGAGATGCAGCAGATAGTGATACCAGAAATCGATTGTCCGGTCTTTCTAATTTGTGCCAGAAATTCGAACAAGATTTAGAAATTGCAACTCAGGAAAAAAAGAATCAGATTGATATATTAAACAAAAAATTAGCGGATTGTGAATACGTTCATATATGTCAAGTAAATTTAAATCAAGGGTATAAACAAAATATCAAGGAACTGGAACTAATAATTGATAATTTGACAAATGAAAACAATCATCTCAAGGATTGTTTGCGTCAATTTCAGGATACCAATCCATCTCCCGGACTGAATCACACAGAAGGAGAGCTTTTAAAAACATCTGACGAGCTCAACACCAGTACTTCTATTAACTCACGACCTGCACCGATAATTATTGTTGAAGAAATAGATGACTTCACAGCCAGAAAAGACACTCAAACAGACTCCATCGATTCTGTATCTACAAAGGAGTCGACTGCTGACAATTCCGGAGCTGTCGCTAATGGCGGGACAGAATCCAGTGCAACTGAGGCTAACCGTAACGATGCTTCTGAAACATCTTCTGATGAAAGCTTTGAAACTATTCCACTGCCGTTATCAAATACCCAGAAAGCCACCCCAACAACGCAGCCGCCAGAATCGGTGGAACCTTCGAACCCACAATCACCGACACCACAGAACAACCCTCACGTCGACTAAATTAGCCCTTTAAAAAATTTCCGGGAGAAATCCCGGAAAGCTTTAGCCAAAAACGAAGACTCAGAGGAAAAGCTTTTTCTCTTCCCCGAGTCTCCGTGGCAATTTCTTTCTCTACAAAGTTTTGATACCACACTGATTGCTGCTTCAGAGTCACTATATTTGCAAAAAAAACAGAACCATCCTTTTTGGCAAGAAAAATTTTTGAGAAATAAATGAACTAACTGGTCAATCTTCCACTCTAAAAACCATGAGTGGATGAAATGGTGTCAACGTCTATTCCAATCTATAACAAAAGCAGGCAACAATTTTTGCCCCAATTTTCTAAGGAGTAAGTTATGCAAGGACAATCGCCCTCGGTTGATAGCAGCACCCAAAGTACTATTCGTGAATGGACCTGCCAGCGCTGGTTCCACAACATTGCCGCTAAAGTCTCCGCCAAAACCCATCGGTACGTTGGTCGATTTGTGGCAGTAGTGTCAGTACCTTTCACCTTCATTCCATCCCTTGCCTGCGATCTGTATCTCGGCACTAAAAACCTACATCAAAGAACTGTCAGCGAGGCTCCGGTACAAGGTCAGCATCGAG
>JAQFVO010001386.1 GCA_027942505.1 Endozoicomonas sp.
TGCTATGCGAGGCACAACGGAGGGAGCATAGCCGTAGCTATGTGACCGGAGTTGTAACGAAGCCCAGTGCCTGAACAGGGAGTCAGAAATATGTGATTTCATATGGTTAGCTACTTATGCCCATCCTGCTTCGCTGTCCAATTTGCCATGAGCTGCTGTCTGTGCGGGGCAGCGGCGCTACCTGTGTCAATAACCACCAGTTTGACCGGGCTCGCCAGGGTTACCTGAACCTGCTGGCGAGCAATAAAAAGCGCAGCAAACAGCCGGGGGACGACCAGACAATGGTGGCTGCCCGGACACGTTTTCTTAACCACGGCTACTACCAGTCAGTGGTTCAGGCACTGCTTGATGAACTACGGTCATTCGATTGCGCTGAGCAATGTATCCTTGATGCCGGCTGTGGCGAGGGTTTTTACACCAGTGCCATAAAAACCCAGCTGACCGGCAGCGAGGTGTGCGGCGTTGATATCTCCAAACAGGCGGTGATGGCAGCCAGCAGGCGGAGCAAAGAGGTCACCTGGCTGGTGGCCAGTGTCAGTGAGTTGCCACTGATGGCTCAGCAGTTCGATGCCATTGTCAGCATTTTTTCTCGCTGCCACTGGGCGGAGTTTGCCCGGGTGCTCAAGGCCGGCGGATATATCGTTACGCTGACACCCACTGAGAACCACCTGATGGCCCTGCGACAAGTCATTTATGACCAGGTCAGACCCTACCCGAAAGACAAACATGTGCAGGATTTACCCGCCAATCTGCAAGTTCTGGGCAGCCACACCCTGAGCCAGGTCATGCGGCTGGACAATAACCAGGCCATTATGGATCTGCTGACCATGACGCCACACTACTGGCACGTTAATAAGCATCAGAAAGAGCAGCTCAGGCAGTTAGAACACCTGGTATGTGCCCTGGAAATGCAAGTATCGGTCATTCAAAAGAAGAACATAGTAAAACAGTAAGAAACACTGTCTTACATCAATTTTACCAATCTTTACCAGTGATATAACTGAGGAGTGCCATTGCACGATCTGGAGGTTTACCATGCTTCAGTTTATCCATCCAAATACTGAAAATGTCAGCAAGGATCTCTTTTCCGCCCTGGCCCATAAGGCCGATGTGGTTCTGGCGGTGACGATAGCCATCGCGACTTTGCAGATGGCGCTCAAGGGGGTGGAAACCAGCTGGATGTTGCTGCTGACCGGCTCCCTGTCATCAATCATTGTGCTCACCGGGCTCGACAGGGGGGCTCGTCATGTGCTCGGTGGTTTGCTCAGCTATCTTCCGTACTCCTTTGGTATTTACCTGTTCTTTGTGGAAGGCTTTGGCCGTTTTATGCGGTTGTTCAGCAGCTTCAGCGTTTTGGAAGCCGCGCTGGTTATTGTCTTCTTCGTTGCTGGTAATGTCGTGGCTACGGCTGGGTTTAACGCGATCTTTTACGCTAAACGCCTGCAGCAGTCCCACTAATTTTCCACTTCACTGTGTGCCCCGGGACCCGGTGGCACACAGACATGATGATGCACCGTTCTGATACCTCTGCTTGGCCAACCCTGCCGAATTCGAAAACTAATGGCCTGACTCCTGAACTTTCTTCTGACCCACATATCAAAGTCAGACAGAAGCGAAGATCAGGAGTCTTTCACCATGAACAGCCCCAGTTTCCCGCGGCAGGAATTTCCTGATTCCGGCATTTTTCCCGATTCTACCGGGCAAGAGTCAGGCAGCGTTGCCCGGGGCAGGTTTAATGCCCGCAATATTGATAACAGTGTCATTGATAACTTTCTGGCAGGAATGAGCTCACTGGACATCAGGAATCTGGCTGAGCGTATGTGTGCCGAAGCACAAAAGGTGTCCCCGGGGCAGTGGAGCAATAATGAGTTGAAGCAGGTCTTTGAGCGGCACGACATCGAGTACGACTCCACCGGTTGCGATGGCTCCAGGTCCCCAAAAAGTCAGGCAGTGATGAACTTGCTGTTAGGCCTGCAAAAAGATTCAGGACAGAAAAAGAGCGATGGCACAAAGCCCCTCCATGAGCGATTTTGTGCCCTCTTGCAAAACGCAGAGGGCGTTTTCACTGGTGGACAGCAGCTACTGATTAACGAAATCGATAAGCATGTGAGCAACTCTGCCTCTGTTCCGGGAGCTGGCTTGATGCCTTCGGGCAAGGGAGCATCACAGCCTGAGGCACCTCCTGCCTGTCGTATTGATCAGGCTGAAAACAGCTTTGCCAGCGCGGTGAGGTCGGATGTAAACAAGCCTGTTGATCAGGTTGAGGGCGCGGCAGTCGACACACCGTCCGGTTTGGCCGGTGAGCTCTCGGTGGCACCCAGTAACTATGAACCGGTGGTGACGCGCACTGGTGTCAAACTAACCAGCCTGGCCAATAGCCTGGATATGAGGAGGGTGGACTTATATGAAGACAAATACGTCAGCACCAATTTAAGCCTCGCTGTGGATGTGAAGCCTGGGAACCCGATTGTGCCCGTCCTGGTGGGCATGAAACCTAATTTTCACTTACTGCCGGATTACATGCAGCGTCGACTGGCTAAAGCGTGCCCGCACACACCGGATGAATCGGTATCGATTGTTCATGCTTTCATGATCGCGGATACCGCGGAAGCGTTCAGTGGTACCAGCTTTAAAATCTTACTCGATAGCAAGATAAACCCCGAGTATGGCAGCTTGTACAAGGAGCCTGAGAACCACCATTACTGCCCCGTCAGTATGACCGTATCTTTGCCAAAAGAACTGGTTAGTGGTAACCGGTTCTACAGAGCCAGCTGGGCGGTTCACGAACAGGGGGCTGACGACGATACGGTCACCCTCTCTTACGGCAAGCCAGGAGACAATGGCCACTGCGACAGCATTGGGTTTTACCGATTGCAACCGACCATTAAAGCCAACGGCGGTGGTGATGCACCGACCAGTTACCCGGAAGTGGGTTTAGCCATACCTTTTGGTGTGCAAATCTGTCGACAGTCTGACGGGGTGCTGCGGCGATTAAGGCACGAACCCTCCGAGTCGGGAGATCGCCTTGACGCCTGCCGCGGTGTTCTTGATCAATTCATTGGCGGAATCCTGCCAAGAGGTACATCAAGGCACGAACCCTCCGAGTCCGTAAATCGCCTGGTCGCCTTCCGCGGTGCCGTTGATCAATTCATGGGCAGAATCTTGCACAAAGGTACACAAAGCAACGACAGCGGATCGGTGGACAGTGGATCGGTGGACAGCGGTATTGCTCCAACAGCTTCTCCGTCTGAATCGCCTTTCTGGTCTCTCCGGCCGGCCCGGACTGTTCTTACCAACAGTACCGGGATTATTGCCGTTCGGGCTATTACTGGCATCAATGTGAGTACCGCTGACGAACTAAAGTCCAGGTTGTTGGATAAAGCGTACTGCACCGGTTCAGAAAGACAGACCAATATTTCTATCCTGTGACGGAAGATCTTCGGAACAACTTCTTGCGTACAACCTACTGTGTATTGGACAATTCAAAAATTATGGTATGTCTTCGGCTTGTTGAAACCTCTATGGAATTGAAACCTGATCAGGCGGTGCAAAAGCAGGACTTCAGGCAAATCCTGGTTGAGTTGGCAAAAAGTCGTGATAAGAAGCTGTTTATGCAGCTTTACGACTATTTTTCCCCGCGGCTGAAAAGCTTCCTGGTCAGAAAAGGTGCCAACGAGGAGCTGGCCGAAGAGTTGGTTCAGGAAGCCTTACTGTCGGTGTGGCGCAAAACGTCCAGTTACGACCCGGACAAGGCCACTGCGTCCACATGGATATTTCGAATTGCCCGTAATCTGTGGATCGACCGACTCCGCAAAGAGAAGCCTGACATGCTCTCTCCCCTGAATAGTTACCCCGAGGCAGGTTATACCCCCAGTCTGGCGGTTTGCGACTCCGGGCGTTTGAAAGAAGCCATGGATGCCCTGCCTCAGCAACAGGCACAGTTGGTATATAAAGTGTATTACGAAGGAAAATCTCACCGTGAAATTGCTGAAGATATGGATATGCCTATCGGCAGCGTAAAATCGGGCCTGCGACTGGCATTCGACAAACTGCGTGTTCGTATTGGGGGTGGCTCATGAACTGTAATCACCATCCTGACGACAGCACACTGTTCAGCTACGGTGCTGGCAGTCTGCCTGACTCCCTGGCTATGGTCGTAGCCTGTCATGTTGCGGTCTGCGAGCAGTGTCAGGGCAAAGTTGCCGATACTGAGCAGATTGGCCTGGGGCTGGTGGAACAGGAGCCACATCAATCCATGTCCAGCCACTCCCGCGACCGGATTCTGGACATGCTCAGCGAGCCAGGCATAGAAAACTCAGCGACGCCCGCTGCGCAGCACGAATCCGAAGGGGATGTTCCTGTCCTGCTGCGCCCCCTGCTTGGCAACAGGTTCAGTAATCTGCACTGGCGCACCATGGCACCGGGCATGAAGCAATTTATCCTGCCCGCCTCCCGGGGGAAACTGCGTCTACTCAAGATTGCGCCCGGTACTCTGCTGCCCTCCCATGGTCACAACGGCTCTGAGTTGACCCTGGTTCTCAAGGGTTCCTACAGCGATGAGCTTGGGCGCTTCTGTGTGGGCGATGTGGCAGACATTGACCCGGATGTGACTCACCAGCCCGTGGCTGATACCCACGAAGGGTGCATCTGCCTGATTGCGACAGATGGGCCGCTGCGCTTCAAGGGACTGGTTCCCAGGCTACTGCAACCTTTTTTTCAGCTATAAACCCTGCCAGTCGGGTTGATAGCGAGATTTTTTGCTATTGACCTGAACTTTCTTCTCGCCCAACCTGTCCAATAGATATTATCTATTTCCAGAGAATCTCTTATGACACCTACTGCCATCGCCGTAGCGGCAGCCCTGATATCGTTTGCCGTGGCATGGTTTGCCTGTCGATATACCTACCGCGGCCTGATCAAGCAATTGGAGCAGGAGCTGGATGCCGGACAAGTGCAAACCGATCTGTTGAACGAGCAGAAAAATACCCTTCAGGACGAGCTGGTCAGACAGCAGGCAAAATTCCAGGAGCAGCTCGACGCTGGCAAAAGCCTGCTGCACAAGGAGACCCTGCGCCTGACCGACCAGGTTAATCAGCACCAGGTCAAGGCCGGGCGCCTGGAAGCCATGTTGATCAGTGAGCGTAAGCACGAAGCTGAGAGAAGCCGGGATTTACAGGAGCTGAATAACGCACTGCAAGCCGAACGGACTGTTCGCAGCCAAAGTGATCAGCGCGTCAAGGAGCTGGAAACCCGCCTTGAGGAGCAGCAGGCACAGAATCAGAAGGCTCTGACCATGCTCAATGACAACAAGGAATCCCTGAAACAAGAGTTCAAACACCTGGCTCATGAAATTTTTGAAGCCCGGGGCAAGGTGCTCTCAGACCAGCATCACGAACAACTGCACTCCCTGTTGGCGCCTTTCAAGGAGCAGCTGGGGGAGTTTCGCACCAAGGTTGAGCAGGCCCATCAGGAAGACAGCGCCGGTCGCGCCGCCCTCAAACAACAGCTGGAAACCCTGCACCAGTTAAATCGCAAGATGACCGATGATGCCGAGAGCCTTGCCAAAGCCTTGAAGGGTGATAAAAAACTGCAGGGCAACTGGGGTGAAATGCAGGTCGAGACCATACTGGACAGCAGTGGGCTGATCAAAGGTCAGGAGTACCAGCGCGAACCCAACTACCGGGATGACGATGGTCAGAACTGGCGGCCGGACTTTATTGTTCACCTTCCCGAAGGTAAACACCTGATCATTGACTCCAAAGTGTCACTGGTGGATTACATGGCCGTTGTTAATGCCGAAACCGATGCCGAACGTGACGCCGCCATGACTCGTCACATTCAGAGCATCCGCAACCATATCAACAGCCTCAGTGAGAAGGACTACCCCAGCCTGCCACAAATCAAGGCACCCGATTTCGTCTTCATGTTTATGCCCATTGAGCCGGCCTTCATTTCCGCCTTCCAGCATGATCAGCAGCTATTCAATGACGCCTTTGAAAAGCGCATCGTTGTGGTAACACCGACGACCCTGCTGGCCACTCTGAGAACGGTAGCCAACCTCTGGACCATTGAACGACAAAACGCCAATACACGTAAGCTGGCGGAAAAAGCTCGCCAAGTGTACGACAAGCTTCGTGTTTTTGTGGAAAAGATGGAAAAGCTGGATATTCAGTTGGGCAACGCCCGCACTACGTATGATGATGCCATGGGTACCCTCAAGCACGGCCGCGGAAATCTTATTGCCCAGGCTGATCAATTCCTGGCCCTTGGTGTGCGGGTCAAAAAAGAGCTGCCCAGTAAAACTCTCGAGACCGCTGACCTGGAGCCACTGGAGAGTGAAGAGCTGCTGGCGCTTGAAGGGGAGGTTGATGAGCAGGCAGATGCGGTGGACACTCAGCAGGACTCTGACAGTGCCGGGCCGGAAAACAACGCTGCGCCAGAGATTGATACCACCACTAAAGTGGAGTCGGAACTCCCTCACGGTCCACTTGATCTTGCTTCTCTGAATTCCAGACCCAGTTCCAGTAGTAACGCCGTTTCCGCCAAGGCAGAGGAGGCTTTTGATCAGCCACCCACTGAGGCGATGCCATCACTGGAAGACTCTGATTTTTCAGCCCTGGAAACCTCGTTGACCGAGCTCAGTGGGTTGTCGGCGGATGACCAGTTGTCCACGCTGGAGGCCGAGCTGGCTCGACTGGAGCGGGAGCATCCTGAGCTGGCAGGATACCAGCAGCCATCTGCCGGTCAACCTGAGTAGAAACCCAGTCCTTCGGGGAGGTTGCCAAAAGTTAGATCACCCCGCTGGACGCCATACTTGTTCAGGTGGGGGTCCATGGTTCACGCGACTTTGCGGAAATGACGAAAGATTGATGTGTTGAGGTTTTTCAGGCCTCATGTGACCCTTCTCAAAGAGGGCGTCGCAAAAGGCTCTGAAAAGAAGGGGAACCACGAAGAACACGAAGAGCACTAAGAAGAGCTTTTCTTTTCCTTTGTGGCCTTCGTGTTCTTCGTGGTTCA
>JAQFVO010001392.1 GCA_027942505.1 Endozoicomonas sp.
GAGCCGGATGAGGGGAGACTCTCAAGTCCGGTTCTGTGAGCAGCGGAAGGGGAGGTTCCTACCGCTGACTCGACAGAACACAAAGAAGAGCTTTTCATTTGTGTTCTTTGGGGTTCAAACCATGCGCTTCATGTCCACTGTAAGAACAGCTTTAAGGCTTATGCGGATTGACCAGCAAATCCTCCGGGGGATAATCTTTTTTCAGTTTGTCGCCAAGCAATGCTTCCAGGTCCGGAATCAGGAACGAGTCATCTTCACAGGCAAAGCTGATGCTGGTACCAGTGGCTCCGGCCCGTCCGGTTCTGCCGATTCGGTGGACGTAGTCGTCCGGGTCTTCCGGCAGATTGTAATTGATTACATGGCTGATGCCGTCAATGTGAATGCCGCGTCCGGCAACGTCTGTGGCGACCAGTACCGAAATCTTGCCTGAGCGGAAATTCTCCAGCGTCTTTAACCGCTTATTCTGCGGTACTTCACCGGAAATCTGATCCGCCCTGATGCCAACCTTTTGCAGCCTCTCGGTCAGCTTGCGGGTCTGATCCCGGCGGTTGGTAAAGACAATCACCTTCTCCAGCCGGTGGTGTCTGATCAAGTTGACCAGCAGGGGGAATTTCTGCTCAGAAGAGAGGATATAGACCTTCTGTTCTACAGTATCCGTGGCGACATTATCCGGCTCAATCTCCACTTTTACCGGATTCCAGGTCCACTGTTCGCCGAGCCTGAGCACATCGTCGGTGAACGTGGCAGAAAACAACAGCGTCTGACGGTCGCCGGGCCTCGGTGTCATACGAATGATGCGCCGTACCTGGGGGATAAAGCCCATATCCAGCATACGGTCAGCTTCGTCAATAACCATGACCTCCACCAGATCCAGGAAGAGGTCCTTACGTTCGCAGTAGTCCAGCAGGCGTCCGGGGGTGGCCACGAGAATATCAACAAAGTTGGCATTTATGCGTTTGCGCTGTTTGTCGTAATCCATCCCGCCAACCACCGTGACCACATGCAGGGGCAGGTACTTGGTCAATGCTTCGGCGTCCTTGCCAATCTGCAGCGCCAGCTCGCGGGTAGGGGCGATAATAACCGCCCGGGGCTCGCCCAGGTAACGGGTATCCGGCGGTGGGGTCTCCACCAGAGCCTTAATGGTGCTGATCAGAAAAGCCGCTGTCTTGCCTGTGCCGGTCTGCGCCTTGCCGATGGCATCCCGACCGACCAGGGTGGTGCCAAGCACTTCTCCCTGGATTGGGGTGCAGTACTCGAAGCCCTGGTCAGCAATGGCGTGCATCAACTCCAGGGGCAGCTCAAAATCGTGAAAGCGGGTTTTTTCCGGGTCGGCCGCTACCTGGAACTGATCCAGAGACCAGTCATTCTCGGAGCGACGAGCAGATTTACGGCCATGTTTTACGCGCGACGATGGTCTTTTTTTGTCAGAAGGCTCACTGGTGCCTTTGTCAGGGGCAGATGAGTCTTTCGGGTGGGCGCTTTTTTCATCGGTCGAGCGCCGTTTAAATAATCCTAGAAAACCACTCAATGCCTTAATCTCATCTTTCAGTATTGAAAAACGGCTGTATCGAGCCAGGAGCTGGCCTGTTGAGATTCGGTTCTGTGTCCAAAGATGGGCGAGGCAGAGGCCAGCAGTAAGTCCTGATCGCTATTAAAGCCGATTGATCAGCAGTGCATGCATGCACCGTGCAGACCAATAAACCATGGCTGCCCAGTACTGTTATCTGGGGTATTATCGCGCTGATTTAACGGACAAAGCAAATAGACTGTGCGTAAGAACAGTCTATTAGTCCAACTCGTCGAAATCGTCTTGCCCTCGCTTGGTAGCGCCCTGGGGATTTTTGCTCAGCCACAATGCATCCACACCATCTTTCTTGGATACTCTGCGTTTTTTCTGCTTCATCTTGGATTTGTTTAACACCAGCATCAGCCCGGGATCAGGCACTGGTCTGACCGTGTACTGACGAAACAAGCCGTAAAAAAAGCTGGCTTCCTCGTTGAAATTACCAATTAGTTGAGCGTCGAGAAGCTGCTCTGGACGGTCGGGCATGCAGTGGTTACCAATGAAATTTGACATTGGACAAATGATCATAGATTACACCTGCTAATTGCCTGAAAAACTTAAGATTAGTCCGGGTATTAACGGTTGGGTATTAGACAATGGCAGGGGGTGCTGTGTTGATCGAGCCTGTCGAAGCAGGCAATGGTGCAGGATCATTTTTTTGGTGTGGACTGAGCCTGCCGAGTGTCCTGGTGTCGCTAATTTTGGTGGGCTTACGTTGTCAACTGTTGCTGGCCGGGGAAGGGGCGATCTTTCACGACAACCTCCTTCGTGACAGCGTTGAAGGTGGGAACCCACTGTGGGATCTCCACCTTCACGACGGGGGGAAGCCTTCTACCATTGTGCCTTAGCCGTTTATTAACGCAGTTCGGCAATGATTTCCTTACTGAATGACTTCTCACAGTAGTGGCACTTCAGCTGAACATCATCCTTGATCTCACGCAGGTAAAAGTGGCTGGCTACCGGCTCGTTATGGGTAATACAGTTGGAGTTAGGGCAGGTAAACGCTCCTGTCAGTGTTTCTGGAATCGCCATGGTGAATTTATCAACCACCCGGTAGTCATTAATGACATTGATGGTGGCACTGGACGCGAACAGTGCCAGCTCATTGGCCTCCTGTTCGGTAAACATTCGGCCTTCAACCTTGATGATATCTTTCAGGCCCAGTGCCTTGCTCGGCAGGTTAAAGCCAACGGTGATGCGGGCATCGCTGTTGAGCAGATGCAGGCGGTGCAGGATTTTTACTCCCTGTCCGGCCGGAATATGGTCAATAACCGTTCCCTGGCAGATAGCTTCAACCTGAAGTTTGTTGTTCATCGTTGCTTCCTTAAATGTCTTGAAATCATGCCCTGAATTAAAGCGCTTCATTAAGAATCAGTGCCAGCAGTGCCTGACGGGCAAAGACGCCATTTCTGGCCTGTTCGAAGTAATAAGCGTGGGGGGTGTGATCCACCTCTACTGCAATCTCGTCCACTCTTGGTAACGGATGCAGTACCTTCAGGTGTGCTGGTGCCTGCTTAAGTGTGTTGTTGGTCAACACATAGTTTGAGGCAATGTGCTTGAACTCAGTCTCATCAAACCGCTCCTTCTGGACGCGGGTCATATAGATGATGTCAGTGTCGGCCACCACCTCTTCGATACTCTGGGCACAGCGCCAGCGGATGCCTTTTTCATCCAGCTCCTGCAACAGGTAGTCAGGCATGGCCAGTGCATCGGGGGCGATAAAATTGAAGGTGGCGTTAAAATGGGTCAGGGCCTGGGTGAGGGAGTGAACGGTGCGGCCGTATTTGAGATCACCGACAAACGTCACGGTCAGGTCATCGAGCCGCCCCTGACATTCACGGATACTGAACAGGTCCAGCAGGGTTTGGGTTGGGTGCTGGTTAGCGCCATCGCCACCGTTAATGATTGGCACACTGGAAAACTCTGCGGCCAGACGGGCAGCACCTTCGCGTGGGTGGCGCATGACGACCGCATCGGTATAGGAGCTGATGATCTTGATGGAGTCGGCCAGGGTTTCGCCTTTTTTGGCCGAGGTGTTGCCGCCATCGGCAAAACCGATCAGAGTACCGCCCAGACGTTGAACGGCCGTTTCGAATGAGAGACGGGTTCGGGTAGATGCCTCAAAGAAGCAGCTGGCAATCACCTTGCCTTGCAAAAGACCGGGGCGCGGGGAGTGTTTGAGGCCGGCAGCCACTTCAAGAATCTGCTCCATATCGGCCCGGGTAAAGTCGGCGATGGAGATAATGTCCCGGTTGTAGAACCTGTTTCCCATGAGTTTGATACCTTTCTCACTTGTTGCTGAAAAGACCGTTACAGAGCCTTGTGCCAGCCCTGCCGGCGCTGTTCACTCCCTGAAGAGCAGCGTTTGGTGCAAAAAAAAGCCCCTGTATTGAGGGGCTTGTTAAAAAAAAGGAATTGTTGGGTAACGCCATTGCCACAGGAACAGCT
>JAQFVO010001396.1 GCA_027942505.1 Endozoicomonas sp.
CCCAAGTGAAGACAGTAAACCACGACTTCGACTTTCAGTTGGTGTTCAAACATGTGGCAGATCGAATGGGCACTGTGAATCATCGTTTTGTTCGCAAGCTTGGATTTACAGATGAAGCAGAGACTGACGATCTGTATAGTCATCTGCCCAGTAAAGGTAAAGAGTCAAGATCTCAAACTATGATTGTGCTCCATAAGTTCGCCCAAAAGGGAGGGCGCACTGTTGACTTGTTGGAACCACTAGTGGAGGCCCAGCGCACGGATCTGAAACAGCAGCTTGTGAAGGCGCTAGCCATAAAAGCTGCCGATTTATCTGTTGGTTCTGCTCCCAAAAAAGTAAAGTACGACAGTGGTCACTGAGACTGTTGAATGTAGCTGCACGTCTGCAAATCATTATCGTGATTCGTTTGTTCGTGCGGCGTTGGTAATCCGGTAGCTGCAAGGCTGACAATGGTTTCATGGTACGTACATCTGGTTCTATTCCTGCCTCAACAAGAGCGAAATCGGATGCCGGGTCTGGAAAAGCGCACGATTATACACTATGGAGTTGTCTGTAAATAAGTAGCTGGCCATATGATTTCATATGGTTAGCTACTTAATATCAGGACGCTACCCACTACCCGCAAAGGTCCAACCGTGTGTGCTTTTGCGGGCAAATACAGCCGAATAACAGTTCGCAGAACGTTGGTACTGCAAGTGATGATAGCGCTCCGGCAAGAAAGGCTGTACTAAAAGCGAGCTCCTGGAGGATCGCTCGATGGTCTGAAGTGAGCATGGCAGCCATCTCAAAATTGGTGTTTGGGGATGGTTGCTTTCAGCAGATTATTCGCTCATTGCCAGATGGACTGTTGTGCTTTGAGAATTCTAAATGCGAGAACTACTTTCTGAGCGGTAATAAATCCAAAATTGATACTCAGGTAACTGGCAACCGTCGTCGTGCTGCTCCGCTAGTGGCTCACGTACATCAGTTCAGGGATGGTTTCTGCCTGCTGGTACTGACGCTGCTGCAATCCCTGTTCCTGCCGCCGGGGCTGAAGATGGAAATTAAAGCCAATCGCACCACAAAAAAGTTGCCGTGGATCCCCAGTGGCAGGTAATCCATAAATTTATGGACCGCTTCCCCACACGGGAGACCCTGTATGGACACTAAAACCAACTTTGAAGGTAGGAACTCCGCCTCATGCACTTGAGTCAAATAAATGAGCGGTAATGAGGCGGCAGAGCAACTTCGGTACGCCAGAGAATTACTGTTTAAAAACCATTTTTGCACGAAAGGCCTAAAGCCACTGGATTACGCTCTTTTCAGGCTCATTTCAGGATTGGAAAATACTGCCTTCACTCAGCTCGGAGTATTCGGGACCTGATACCGCGAATTTGCAAAGAGAAATTCGGGGT
>JAQFVO010000018.1 GCA_027942505.1 Endozoicomonas sp.
GGTGTGTTTCTGAAGCGAAGAACGTTCATCGCCTCAATCTGTCCCATCGGAAACTTCAGCATCGGCAAAATTTACAGGAGATTGATGATCTCAGAAGTTGCCACCAAAATTAATAAGTTTTATTCTTACAGAAAAAAATGACATTTTTGAATTTGCCGACGAAATTCGCGAATTGGAAATATCAAACGGCGACATTCTGGTTTCCTACTGCCAGGTCTGGGCAGAGGGATTATTTCCCTGATATCATTTGGCGCTGCCCGCTGCCCGCTGCCCGCAAAAGCATAAATGGTTGGGCCTTTGCAGGTAGCGTCCAGAAATGTGGAAA
Source organism: Endozoicomonas sp. (assembly GCA_027942505.1). Classification (GTDB taxonomy): domain Bacteria; phylum Pseudomonadota; class Gammaproteobacteria; order Pseudomonadales; family Endozoicomonadaceae; genus Endozoicomonas. The sequence goes on from JAQFVO010000018.1 coordinate 326, forward strand.
CTATTTCAAGACAACTCCTGAGTGGTTGGATCCTTAGCGTGGACATTAAGCCTGCCCCTCCATTATTAATGGCTATCGGATGGTTGCCTGGTTGAGACATTTTTTGTTAATCCCTTCATCGGCACTCACCCTGCAAAAAGCACCTGGAAACTGAACATTCGGTTTGGTTATCGGAACTTTTCTAATAATTGAAAATCCAATACAGAAAAGAGTTTCAAGTAGCTGGCCATATGGAATCACATATTTCTGGTTACTTATGGCCAAACAATAAAACACATTGCTGTGTACGATGTTTATACCCATCAAAGGTTTGTCCACTCCTTAATTCCTGTTTTGAAGAGCAGATACTAAATGGAATATTCAATTTCTGGATGGAACCCTTCAGCTATGGTTTCCGAAGCTACTGATAACGACTGGAGTGTTCAGTGTGATGGCAACAATCCGGTACTCCCAAGGGAATCGGGCAGGGGTAATGATGCAAGGACAGTTAGCCTGCTGCAACGCGCCGTGACCACCGGCAATTCCATGCCGGGTGAGGCTTGTGCTGATACCATTAATCCTAATCCCTCTGAGCGTTCGTTGCGCCTTACCGAACGAGTAGACAATACAAAAAAACTGCAGCTGACTGAAACAATAAATCTTAAAGCGTCCATAAATGAGCTTGGCGTATCTGAACCGCATATATCGCCCGAGCTTAAGCAGCAGTTAATTAATTTTGCCAGTTACATCCTGCAGCTGGAGCTGCCGTTATACCGAGCGGAAATTCATTCTCTTCTCAAGTATGTCAACAATATTGTCAGGGAGTGTTCAGAATCTGATCAGCCTGGTGTCTGGTCCATTCAATCCTCTCTGAAAAAAATCGAACTTTTATACCCTGCCTTTGTGCAATCACGCCATCCGGGTGTTTTTCAACTGGCTGATTATTTGCTTGCCTGTGGGTTTATCAAGCCTATGGAGAGCAGCCTGATTGGTAATTACGGAGTGCGCAAATTTGTCTTTGCAATGGCGAATCGGTGTGTAGAAATTCCGTTCAGCAGGTTCAGTCAGCTCGTTTTGCCACTAATTGATAATGAGAAATTCAAGCAGCTGTTGTTTGACGATCCTGGGATGTTCTTAGGTAACAAAAACGATGAATATGTTCAATTTTGGGAAAAACTGGTTCACAAATATTTTCCCGGCTCACTCACTCAACTGGTAGATAAAGTTTTTGCTGATGTTAATGACTGGGATTGTCTTCCCGACGCTCTTATCATCCGTTACCCGGATCGCTTCGAACAATCGTTGGTTGCCGTGCTCGACAAATATTGCAAAGGGTCAGTGGCCGATTTTGAAAAGGGGTTAGAGCATGGTTGTGAAGGGTTGGCAGCATTTCATGTGCTGTCAGAGAGGCCAGGCCTGGCAGTGCCATTAGGTAATTTTCTGGTTAGTTATTTTTCCTCATTGACTGAGCAGCAGCGGCAGTTTTTTTCAGTACTCCTTTTTGCTGACGACCCTCAGCAGTTTGAGCAGCTGCTTGATGCTCCTTTAGGAAAGTCACTGATGGAAAATATTATTGGCTGGCGGTCCAGTGTCAATGCGACGGTGTTTCACTGTGCTGATTTTGACGTCAGGGTATCTTTCAGGGTTATCTCTGGCGCTTTGCTTGAGGAGGTGGTGCAGCATTACCCAGAGGTGCTCTATGCCCGGGATAAAATGGGCAGAACCGCGCTCGAGTCTTTTTTTTACTACAAAGGTGAATTCACACCAAGTGTTGACGGTAGTTTTTTACTGCGCCTTGTTGAAGCAACGACAGATGGTGCTATTGATCCTTGTCAAGTTG
>JAQFVO010000027.1 GCA_027942505.1 Endozoicomonas sp.
CATAAAGCATACAAAGAGCACAAAGGAAAAGAAAAACTCTTCTTTGTGTGCTTTGTGGTTCCAATTCAAATCTCTCACCCTGTATCAATCCTCATGTTTACGGGGCTTTTAAGCTTAAGTCAGTGCCATTGCTCCCAGGGTTGGCATCGCTTTGTCAGTACTCATTCCTGTATACACTTTACGCGGCCGGCCATCGTGAGGATGAGGTTCGGTGGGGTGGTTCGACCTTTTTGATGAGTCTTTAATGTCCAGACTAAGATGCCCTGCAAACATAATTACTGGATGGGCTGGGATGAACTTTCATAAGAAAGAGGGGTCAGAGCCCGCAAGTATCCACTTTTGTTAGCTGGACAGTTGGTTTTGAAAGTTTAACTTGTGGATTTACCAGGCTACAAGCGGCCTGTGCAAAGTCGACCTGTACATTGCTGGGCAACCAGCCGCACGAGAAGTTCTATAGTTAATGAACAACTTTCACTCAGGACCAGATTCAATTCCCGATCCTTCCTTTTTTCAGCGGTTGGAAGATATCCTCTCACCACCAACGGAAGCTGCAAGCCCACACCTGAGCAAATTCGGGTACTTTGTGCAGCCGCTTAATTCGACCGGTTCCGGATATTTATGGCGACCAGAGACGAGTCAGGACAGGCACAATTACACGCTGGATAATCTTTCACTTTCTCATCTATCATCCATTCAACATTCTTTATTATTTTCTGAATTGAGTTCGCAAGAATACTCTGGTGGAGTTGTACCTGAGTGTTTTACCTCTACAGACTCTCAACAGGCTAAGCCATCGCTGAGTTGTGTTGCTACCGCTGAGCCGTTGGCTGAATACACCCGGCAACAAATTCTAACTGAAACCGTGAAGTTTAAAGCAACTGAATCATTCGTTTCTGGTGCCCCCACGTCCCTCCTGTCTGAAGAGGTGGGCGTCTCGGAAACGGGTAATTCGAACCAGACTGAATCCGACAAAAGAAAAATGCAACGAGCCAGGAGTAAAGCCAGATACGCCGCAACCACTGCAGGCAGAGCATCAGAGGCCAGATGCCGAGCCAAGTATGCCGCATCCGCTAAAGGCAAGTTAACACACGCCCAAAAGAGTGCCAGATACTTCGCATCCCAAAAGGGCAAGATAAGTCGAGCCATAAGTAATACAAAATCAAACGCCTATCACTCAGCGTTGAGAAGAGGCTTTGATGAAAGAGAGGCAAGGAAAAAAGGAGAGTTAGCAGCTAATAGCAAAAGAGCAGAATTATCATCAGTTTTCCCCGGGGCTGTCAGCCACAAACCCTGACCTGACATACCCGTTGAGATCTTTATGTCTACCAATGGTCACGCATCAGACTCCACACCAGCAGCGTAAGACGGTTGCTTACAGCCAGTTATGACCAGAAAAAGATCTGGAACGGCAGCAGGAAATTCTTTCGCTATACTGCGCTTCCAGAGACTGGCAGTGGGAGATTGGCAGTGGTATGAACTAACGCAAAAAAAGCTTGCGGCAGCTGCTGACTCCGATTGTATCCGGCTAGGTCACCCTCAAAGACCGCTTGCTTGGTGCGGAACTGGTCCTTGCTATGTGCGATACACGCGACTGCGCAGTCGAAAAAAACGGCAGCTGATGGAGAAGACCAGTGTTGCGGAGGATACCAGACAGCCATGAGCGAAAAAGACCCGTTTCTGAAAGACCGCCTGTCACTGACTTTTCAGACTCGGCTGAACACCTCTGCAGCCCAGGACGCCGCCCTGTCCGCTATCGCCGGGTTAATGTCGTCCATTGAGCGCGAGTTATATGCCCAGTGGCGTGCGGGACATTCACTGGCTTCCCTGTAGAACAAGACCATTGCCATTTACCAGATCCCTGCCCGGTACTTTAACGCAGTGAAAGCCGGCCTTGATGGCAAGATTCGCTCCATTATGACCAACCTGGGGAACACCAGGGACACTTACCAGCGCCACATCAGGGCAAAGCAACAGCGCATACGGCAACAGACAAAGGCGCTGAACAAAGAAGAAAATCCTGAAAAACGTGCTCAACTGCGCTTTGGCCTGCACCAATCCAAGCGACGATTGACAACCCTCAAAACACGCCAGCTGGGCATACATCAGAGGCTGGAGAAGAATGACCCGGCCATCTGCTTTGGCTCAAAAGCCCTGTTTAAAAAACAGTTCTGCCTTTGAGTGGGTTTGAGCAAGTTTTTAGGAGCGGTCAGGTAAGAAATAGAAAAATAACCAAACCTGCAAATTAGGTCGAAATCGCCACTGCTGAACGACAATAGGTGCATAAAAATCGTCATTTTAAAGTAGCTCTGTAGTACTCAATAAGCCCGTAGGCTCTGGTATTCCTAAATATACCCTGAGGGGGAAAGGTTGTGATTCAGGCTTCCAATCCGGCCACCGTCAAGTGGCATCAAGAGCCAGCTGCCACAGAGGCAGAGTCCTCCGGCTCCGGCAACGTCGCGCCTCATGGCTCGATGATGGCAAAAGAGTCTGCCGGCCCACTGGCAAGTTTCCGCTCTGTGTTCAGCCGCCGGGTCAGCACCCGTAAAATGCCCTTTAAACCCGTCCATCGGGTGGACCTGCCTTCGCCGGCGATGAGCATTGTGCGCGTGCCCCCGGCACTGCGCCTGTCATTATTCAACGAGCTGTTCGTCGATATCATCAGGCATCATGAGGAATGGGGTCTCGTCCTGAATGATGGCGTACCCGATGTCTACGCCCCGCAACCAACCATGTCACCGTCGGGCAACCTGCTGCCCCGGGAGGGTATCCAGCACCTGCCGTTTTTATTATCAATACTCGGGGCCTGAAGACAGGCATCGCCCGTTTTATGGACACGACTATCCCGAGTTCAGCGACAATACCTCAACATTTCAGCCGCTGATTACCCGGCGTACCAACGAACTGGTGGCGCAGGGTATAGCGCTGCCGGTCGCGGTGTCCGTGGCTATTAACGAATACCTGGATGCCATGTTAGCCGCCCTGGACCGAATCGTGGTCAGGGCACTGGTCGCCCGAGCTGGCGTGGATCCGTTTAAGATACCCCTATACGTCTGCATTTTTGAACTGTTTGTGTGCTTTTTTCTGGCGTCTGATCCCGATGTTAACCGTAGAAATGAGAACATCGCCTTTCACAAAAGACACACCTGTGACAAGGCGGACCCAGGGTGCTTCGGTTGTCTGGTTATCCACTCCACAGACGGGCACACCTTCGTAGAACTGATGACATTACGGAAGAATACGGGCCGTGCTATTGGTCTGTATCCCCGTAATCGGGTCGACAGGCTGGCTCCCAAAAGCGGTGAAATTGTCGAGCCACCAGACCCTTTGCGGCTGGTGGAAGATCTCAGCCTGTCAGCAACCGACATTCTACCTGCCTCAATATCACTGGCCACCATGGCCGGTTTCAACGGGTTGTATCTGGCCCTGCCCGATCGATCAGTAAATAGTGCACTGCGCCACGGCTTTTTGAGTCTGGGGATACCGAATTTGATATTTCACCTGTCCACCCTGATTGAAACGCGCATCTTTATGAGGAGAGGCCAGCTGGTGGATGAGTACAATTCCTACCGGGATGAGCCTGTCAGAGGGGTACGTCTGAGTTTTGGTCTTGATCAGGTCGCTTATCGGCGGTTATCAACCTTTCTCGATGAAGAAATAGACCGCAGCAGAAGGGGAAATCTCTCCTTCAATGGGTTTTCAGACAACAGCATGCATTTCACCCAGCGTGTATTCCACCACAGTGGCTATCTGGGTCGATACACTGACTACCTCCCTGATTATGTCAGGCTGTCTGAAAAATTTCTGATAACCAATAGCGATAGCAGATCAATACAACAGATCAGTCATTTGGCCGGTTCGATCGCTCTATTTGCTATTTTTTTCCGGCTTGCTGCCAGCACCGTCAAGGTTGCCGCCTGTGCTTGCAGATGGCTGTGGTCCGGCGTCAGGACCATCGGGAAGTCCGTCAGGGACAGGCAATGCAACCCGGTGCTACAGGCACCATCGCCGCAAATACCACGATAAGACAAAGAAGAGAAAAAAGCTTTTCCTCCGTGACTGGAGCTTTCATGACAGAGAGGACAAACCATCGTCATGAACATTTTGACCGAGAGACAGCCCGATAGGTCGAGGAGTGTCAGATTCACGGTAAAAACAGAACGTATGTTCGGTCAGAATATCCGGCAGACCAACCTCAGGCCCCCACTAACTGGCAGCGACATAAAAATGGACGTTGGTTGAGTGGGTTTACTGGATTTTTTCTGCTGATAATAGGGTGAGATCATGAGGCATTGTAGAATCCTCATCTGTAAGAATCATTTCTCGCTGCGCATTGTCGTCGAAAGTGATCTGCCATAGCGTCTTGCTGATCTCACCCTTCGTCAAGATTATTATGAAACGATCACATGGGCTGAAACTGAAATCATCGATAGTGCCTTCAGCGGTCAGGCGGGCCTTTCTGTGCCAGGTTGAGCTGTCTGTCAGCCCAAGGAGAATTAACGTATCGTTGTTCTTCAATGCGAGAAGGTAACCACCATGATTGAACTTCGCAACTTTAAAAAGTTCATCAGTGATTTGTTTTTCCCATCCTCTGCCTTCATGCCTCTGCCATATTTCTCCATGGTGTGATTGTTGGCAAATGAATGAATTACCGTCCGGACTGATAACGGGCTGGAATGTATCGCAACAATTAATAATAATGCTGCTGGTCAATAAGCCGTTTTCGGACAGGTCGAATACCCCACAACAACCGTAAATTACCAGCATAATTTTTCTGGGATTCATGGTGAAACAGACAGTTGGATTGTTATAAAAACTTTCATTTTCGATTTGAAAGAATCTGTCGCACTGAGTGGTCTTTGACCAAGTATTGTCGCTACTCAGAGTCCAGACTTTGACTTCCTCTCTGTTGCAGACAATCAGGTGCTGTCCATCCCGACTAAATTGGGCAATTAGTCTCAAACTATTGCAGGGGCTAGCAGTCTTCTCGATGATGTTTTTCTGTTCTGACCATCTCTGACCGTCATAAGAGGCAATTTTTACATGGAAATCATCTCTTGTCAGGAATACTTCGTATTCATCATCCCCAGCATCATCAAACCAGGCAACCAAATGTTTGTTATCAGGGCTGAACTGCACGTGCTCTCTATTAATGCATAGTTGAAAAGTCAGTACTCCTGATTTTTCCCATCTGTCATTTTGATTACTCATGAAATATATGACGTCATCATAAACTATGGCGATATGTTTACTGTCCTCACTGTAATAGACCTCATGACCCAGGGGAGTAGTGCCTTTAAAACTCCATTTTCCATCAGGAGCACGGCCAAGAACGACGGAGCTGGTAATACTTCTACAAAGCGCTGACCGTGCATCATGGGAGAAAAAGATATCTTTTATATTCTTGGCTGACTTTTCGATAAACCAGTTAAATGGCGCGACTGTATCAGCAAAACCGATGTCTTTAAATCTCATATGTTGGGTCATTACCCATGCCCCCCGGAGATTTCGCTCCCAAATATGCATCTCCTCTGCGCGATTACTACGGGGTACCAATAATAGATTGGCATCATGCTGACTTCCATATTTGTTACCATAGTGGCAACCGTCTATAGTTGTTTCCATTTCCCATGTGCCATTACTATTGGCTATCCAGATGTTGATTTTATCTTTTAATACCTCCAGTATCCGGTTGAAATTCTCGTTTAAATGGCTGGTATTTCTGTTGTCATCTATCTCAAAGCACTTGGTTAATGTCAAATTGTTTGTTCTGGATAGATGGTTGAAGACATAGTTGGCAAAGCAGGAAAAAATTACTTCCGGAAATGTTTTT
>JAQFVO010000062.1 GCA_027942505.1 Endozoicomonas sp.
GCGGTGAAGCTGGTTCTCCTTCCGCAGCGGGACTTTCACCCGCAAGATATACGCCGCTTATCCCAGCGCACCGTACATGGACTGTACGGGACCCACCTTGCAGGGACAGCAAGCCCGATGGTTGGCTCTCCCTGCCGGATGGGTTGCGTACAATCCCTGTACGCAATACAGCGGGTGGTACGCAATGACAGCGGTTGGTACGCAATGACAGCGCTGGAATTAGGCCAGCCAGGGCACCACCATGACCTCCACGGCCTTGAAGTTGGTATTGCTCTCACCCTGAGCCTTGAACTCGGCCTCAACCACGCGCTTGGCCGCAGCCCGGTTGGACGGGCCGACAACCAGCACGTTGGGCATAATACCCAGCGGACGGTCCTTGTCGGAGCGCACCGACATCATGGCCTGCACCGCGGCATCAAAGTTGGCATCGGTCAGTTCCGCCTTGGAAGCAAACGCCTGCTGCCAGAAACCGAAACCGGCAGAGACTCGGGCATCGACACCGTACAGGTACTCGTCCTTGATAAAGACATGGTCGGAGTTACCGGCATCGGTCTTGGCCTGCAACCGGTAATCACGGCGACGCTGGAAGATCAGCGGTTTCAATGGACGACTGGTGTCCATCAGGAACCACGGCGCCACTTCGGTTTCGTCCTGGCCAGGCAGTTGCAGGTTGCTGACGGATTTCGGGGTATCCCCTTCACCGACCGGATGGTCGGTGTCAAAGAAGTTCTGGCCGTCGTAGCACAGGGTGCTGAAGCCGGCGGACAGCAGGGCAAAAACCAGTTCGTCCGGGTGGGTGGCGGCGGCGTAGCCCATGTCGGCAAACTTGGGCATCAATACACCGTAGGTGTCGTCTTCGATGTACTCGGCCTTGATGCCTTCGGTGGCTTCAAACTTGGTGTTCTTGATGCTGTAGTCGTGGATCTTCATCTGATCCACCTGACGATCACCGATCCACTCCTTCAGGCGAGTAAACTCACCCAGCCAGGCATAGTTCTCCTGGGCGGTGGTGGAGTTCACCAGGGTGGCGATCTGCTGCCACTTTGGCGTGTAGCTGTTGCGCCCTTCGTTGAAGTTGAGTTTAACGGCGGTATAAAGTGCGTTCAGGGCCGGTTGAGAAATATCCATAAAAGCTCCAATGGTCAGTTGTCAGTGGTCAGTCTTTAGTCGCTGCCGCGTTGTTGCAGGAACTGCTCTTTAGTGATCCCGGTGGCTTTCAGCACCGCCAGTTCGGCCTCGTTCAGTTCTTTGTCTCCAGAGTTCTGGTTGGGGTCGGGCAGGCCGTCGGTCTGCTTGCCTTTCAGGGCGGCAATGCCTGGGCGTTGTTCCAGCATGGCTTTAAGAGCTGCTTCGCCCTGCTGCTGCCCAAATTGCTTGAGGTAGTCTTCCTCGCGCTTAAATGCACGACCGTCGTCCAGCGCTTCCTTGATCAGCTGGTCCACCGTGTGCTGGCTGTTCTGGCCTTTCAGGCTGGCGATCTCTATTACGGCATCGTCGTACATTTTTTTGGGTACGAACTGGCTCAGGTCCACGCTGTCGTGGTTGGCCTTGAGCGCCGCCACTTCATCGGTCAAGGTCTCAACACTGGCGGCTTTTTCCTGCAACTCGACAACGGCGCCCAGAGCGGCCTGGCCCTGTTCTGTACTGACCTTTTCCTCTGACACTTCGATGCCAAGCTTGGCCATCAGGTCTTTCAGCCATTGGTCCATGGTGGTTTCCTCTTGGGTTGATGGTTGGAACTGGCCCTTCAGTGCGGACACCTGCTGGAGTCCATCGAGGCCGGGATAGTTGACCAGGGCCGCCATACGCAGGGCGACCGGGGCACCGGTTTTTTTGTCGTAAGGAAAGACCGCAGAGAGGTAGCGGTACTCGTCGGCCTTGATATGCTCGCGGGCCTTGTCGGTCCATCGGGGTTTGATGTAGAGGCCGTCGCCTTCGCGCCACTGCATCTCGTCGGCACTGAACCAGCCGGAGGCGATGGCGGGCTGGCCGTTCTCTTCGGCCTTCAGGGTCTGGTGTTCGTAGTCGATCAGACGGTCATTTTTCAAGGCCCTGACCTGGTCGATCAGTCGTCTGGCAATCTCACCATCGAGGAACCACTGGCCTGTGGGTACATCGAAGGGGCGACCGTCCACGGCGTTGAAGTGGCCGGCAGGTAGCAGTTGCGCCCAGCCATCGGCATCCGTGGTCAGGTTCAGTTCAGCGGACAGAATGCCCAGGCTGGTTTCTGGATCGTTCTGCTCATGCGCTGAGAGAATTGCCAGTGGGTTCGGGGTGTGAGTGTCTTTTGCCATAGCGCCCAGAGTACGGGGCTATACGACAAGGGAGGTATTAATGTGCTTTGTGGTTTTTGGGGGGAGTTTTGCTGCCGTTGCGTCCCCTTTGCTGTCATTGCGTATTCACCGCACCGCTGTCATTGCGTACAGGGATTGTACGCAACCCATTCGGCAGGGAGAGCCAACCATCCAGCTATCCCTGCGCTGTGGGTCCCGTACATTCCCTGTACGGGATGACAGGGGGGGAGTTTTGATGCCATGACGCAACCACCGCTGCGCCCCTCTCCGCTGCATTACACCCCTCTCCGCTGCATTGCGCCCCCTCCGCTGCATTGCGCCCCTCTCCGCTGCATTGCGCCCCCTCCGCTGTCATTGCGTACAGGGATTGTACGCAACCCATCCGGCAGGGAAAGCCAACCGTCCAGCTATCCCTGCGCTGTGGGTCCCGTACAGTCCATGTACGGAATGACAGGGGAGGGAGAGCTACCGGATAGCGTCGGACAAATGCCGTTTAAGTACATCCATAATCTCTTCCCGGTCTTGCTCGCTGGCGCCCAAAAACGGCCGGGCAGGGATGGCAGCATTGCTGGCAGGCATATCGGCAGTGCCACCATGCTGGTGAATGGCCGCATAAATCTTGTTACTGCCCACCTGGGCAAAGTCGTTGCCGTAATCACTCTGGATTGACTTGGCCAGGTCGCCGGTCATTTGCAAAATGGCACCAGGCCACTTGTTCTCGTCGCGGCGTTTTTCGATGTGTGCCTCCGTCAGTGGCACCCACGGCGTACCCGTGTCGGGATCGGCTTCATCGGCAAACGCCTGCTCGGCGGCATCGGCCAGTATGCCGGCAATCTCTCTCATCACTGGCGACAGGTCTTCACCGGCGTGGGTCAGACTGGCGATGGCCTTGAGGGTTTGGCTGTCGTTCAGGGTGAGATTGATGGTGGCGGGCATGGGGAGGTCCTTTGGCTGGCATGGCAACAGTCTACTGAACCCCACGACTCATTGCCAAATGGCCCGCTTTATAAAAACGCAGGTTAACTGAATGGCTCAGTCAGAATCATCCCAGCTGTTCATATAAACCTCGACCACTTTGTAGTCGTTCTGTTTCTTATCAAACTTAAAGGTCACATCGATATTGGCGTACACCTTGTCCCGTGATGCCAGCTTATTAAGGTCGATAGATTCATCCAGCAACAGCCTGACTCTATGGTCAACGATCTGAGGCAAAATAACAGACCACCCTTTTTTATAACGGTCACGGTCTGACCCCCTGATCTGAACCATGGCCCTTTCGTATTTATCAATTTTCTCAGCTGGCTTTGGCGGCTCGTACACGCCGGGAGCCGCCTTTATGGTCGCCGATGAGATGGATAACTGATTATTCTGGTCCATGATGATTTCTGCATTGCTATCCAGCTTTCCGGGTTTGACCAGTTTTACCGCATTTTCTGCCAGCTTCTTCTGGTTTCTGACACTTCTGGTAATGATCTCTTCCACTGTGGCAGCATCCATGTTTAATGTCTGTCCCACAAAGTTGACCACTACATTATTGTTACCTGATACGGTATTGGTTGCCTGGTCGGGGGTTCCGGCAGGCATTGCTTTTACAATGCCAAACATCACAACAGCAGTTATGGCTGAGCCAATCAGCGCAGGTATCACTATTTTGCCGTCATCCATGCCTGTTTTCTTCCGCACTTGTTGAATCCAGTTGTTAAACCCTTCTTCATCCTTGAAAAAATACCGAACTACAAATTGCTCAATCAGAGATCCTGCCGCAATGTTCTTAATGTCAATCTCTACCCTGATGATGGCATCAGATTGGGTCAGCCCATTAAGAACAAAGGGCGTCTCATGAACAATGCCCTCCAGGGCTTCGAGAGACTCAATAATGCCCCGGATAGGAACACACCCTTTATTGGTATATCGAAGCTCATGGCTATCTTCAAAAAAGAACTCGCTCAATGCAACAACCTCAACCCATTCACAGAATGGGTGAGATCGTATCAACTGGCATAACTGTACGCATTAGTTTTTAGACCCGCTGTTGTGGGTCCCGTACTGTCATCCCGTACACGGACTGTGCGGGACCAGTACAGCCTGTATAATAGGTAGAAATATCCTTCTTTCCTGCAATCACCACGAAGAAAACCAAGCAAAACAAAAAACACCCAAATACATCGCCGTTAAAGGGGTGTTAAACAAGGTAGAACTGGTCTTCTGTTTTTTTTGGTGTGTTGATACTCGCTAATGCAAAAAAGCCTTAAAACGCATCTATAAGCCTTCTGGAGCAATCAGGCAAAGCAAGATCACAGCTGCTTACCTGTCATCCCGTACAGGGACCTCCCCCTTGTCATCCCGTACATGGACTGTACGGGACCCACAACGCAGGGATAGCTGGATGGTTGCTGTCCCTGCCGGATGGGTTGCGTACAGTCCATGTACGCAATGACAGCGGTGCAGTGGGTACGTAATGACATCGAGTAGTGCTCCCCACCCTTGTCATCCCGTACAGGGATTGTACGGGACCCACAGGGATTGTACGGGACCCACCTTGCAGGGATAGCACCCTCCCCAACCTCTGCTATCATTACCCAGTGGTAACGACCGCTGGAAACAGTTAGACGGCGAGCCAGCGACCTAAGCCCGCCCTGGCAGCGGGATACGTGATGGAGGGACAGTCGGCCTCCCGTTACCACACCCTTTCAAACCGCCCCGGATCAGTAAACACCCGCCGGTCCTGCACCTGAAACGCATTCACCACCGCATCCAGCCGGTTCGGCTCCCCCTTCAACTTGTAGCCCGGATTCACCGGCACCAACACCTGTGCCCCATCACCGGCAAACCGAACGTACATCAGGTTGTCGTGCTTCTTGTCCCAGAACACCGCATCGTACTGGCTCAATAACAAAGGCAGCGCCTTGAGCTGGTCACGGTCCAGAGCAATGCCGCCCACTTCGTGCTTGCCACTGCCGGCATGGCCCAGGCGCTTCTCATTGATCACCAGTACTCGTGCCGGGGGCTGCCCGGTCTTCTCCAGCGCGATGGCGGCCACGGCCTCATCCATAAAGCCAATGGCCTGCACCGAGTGTCCTGGCCTGTTCTTGTCCAGCACCTCATCCACCCACTGGGCAAACGCCTGCTGTCGTAAGCCGCTGTTGTTGATGGACTGCACTGCCTGGGTACGCAGGGGCAGGCTGTCGATGGCGGTGATTTTCTGCATCAGGGCAACATCGGTGCCATAAGTGAGCCTGCCGACATTGTGGTTCCAGCCGGCATCAGGGGTGATGACGCTGGCACCGTCGCGGTAGGTGGTCACCTCACTGGTGTACACCTCGCCGGTGCGTTTATCAAAACCGGTATCCACCGTCTGGGTAGAAAGACGACCCTCGGAACTGGTCACCTGGCCACCCAGTGAATCAAGACGACGCTGGCTCAATGCACGTACACGACAACGGCAGCCCCAGCCGTTGGGCGGGTAATGGGTCTGCCAGATAGGGTCATCAAAACGGAACACTTTATTATGCAGGGCCGCGTGGCTGGCGCGGGTGCTTTCGTCCATCACTGCCACATACATCCAGAAGGGCCGGGCCTCGCTGTTCTCCATCTGCTGTTTATAGCGCCCGGCCATGTAGGCCGTGCTGGTGTTGACCCGGTAGATATTCTTCAGCCGCCAGGGGCTGCCCAGCTGCACCATCTCGGCAACCCCGGCACTGTCAACAATCACTTGCTTGCCCCACCACCCAAGCTTTTGCAGCGTCGGTGTCAGGTTCTTAACAAAGGCTTGGGCGGTGGTGCCGGTGCTGATCGCCTTGTCCACCTCTTTGCGGATTGTTTCCAGAATATCCAGCCGGGCCGCCTTGGCCACGGTGAACGCCTGGGCATGGGTGCGGGCGGCCACCTCCTGCCAGTTCCAGCCGATGGTGTAGCCTTTCTGGCGAAAATAGGCGACGGCATCTTTTGGGGTCAGGGCAAAGGCGTGGGTTAACTCGTTAGCGCTGAGCATTCAGGCGTCCCCAGGTGTCGGCCACAAACAGCACATTGGCCAGCTGTTCGGTCAGCTCCCTGTCGTCCATCTGCGGGAACAGCTCCGCCAGTCGCTCCATGGCCGCTTCCGGGCCTTCTTTGTTGATGGCCTCAATCAGTGGCTCCAGGATCGGCAGCATCAATGCCTGCATCTGCTGGGGGGCGATATCACTGACTGCTTCCTCCAGAGTGCTCAGGGGCTGTTCTCCGTCCTGGAGTAATAAGGCTTCAGCTGTCGTTAATGGGCTGTTTAACACTGCTTTTAATGTGGCTGACCGCTGATTGTCGTTTACCCTCCCGCTGTCATTGCGCTTCCCCCCGCTGTTATTGCGCTTCCCCCCGCTGTCATTGCGCTTCCCCCCGCTGTCATTGCGTACAGGGATTGTACGCAACCCATCCAGCAGGGATAGCGAACCTTCCGGCTGGCTCTCCCTGCGCTGTGGGTCCCGTACATTCCCTGTACGGGATGACACCGGGGAGGAATCTGCACGGGATGACAGGGCGGGTGACAGGGTGGGCCGAACCAGCACCGGCTCGTTCTCCTTCGGCTCAGGAATCATCAGCTCCTGGTTGGCCCAGTTCAGCGGTATCCGCACCCCGGCATCCACCAACCCCGACAGTGACTGGGAAAGCGCCGTAATATCCGCAGCCTCGGTAAAATCAAAGGCAAACTGTGGCAGACGACGGGGGCTGACAAAGGATTGCCCGTTCAGAACATAGAGCGGATAGACCAGGTCACGGGTCAGGGTACGTGCCAGCTGTCGTGCATCGCTTTCGGTCAGCTCCTTGCGTACCTCATTATGGACCGTGCCCAGTGCGTTAGTGCTGGTTTTGCCATCAGCCTGGCTGGTCAGTGTGCCACCGAGAATGGCCTTTGACTGGGTGCGCTCACACCAGTCGATCATGGCCATAAAGGTGTCGGAGCTGGCGGTATTGGCGGCTTTCTCAAAATCAATTTCCATACCCTGGGGGATAATACCCCCGGCATTATGGCCGATGCTCATCACCGCCCGTAACAGGGTCGCCTTCTCTTTGTCCGTCGCGCCATTGGGGTATTTGCCCAGGCGGATCGGCAAGCCATAAATCTCCAAAAACTCGGCCATATCCCGCACTGAGTAGTTCTTGAAGATAAACGGCCAGGCCAACACACGGACCAACCCCTGACGGCTGAGATAGCCACTTTTGGCCCTGGCACAGTGGGTGATCCAGCCAAAGGGTCTCAACGCCATTCCCTCGTAAGAGCCATCACGGAGCCTGATGGTGTCCCGGTCGTGCGGGTCGGTCTGGAACCAGGCACTATCACGATACTCGGCAGTCACCGGTATACGCACACCGTCTACCATTTTCCATTCCAGCTCGATGGCACTAAAACCCTTTAAAATGCTGTCGGTCAGATCAAACAGCACATCCTCCAGCCAGGTGCATTGGCGCAGGATAGACTCAATCAGCTTGGCGTCGTCTTTCTCGGCATCGGTGGGATTATCCGGCGGCGTGATCTGCCAGTCATAGCCCAGCACGGCACGACGCCGCTTGGACAGTTCGGAAAAGATATGGCCGTCTTTCTCTTCAAAGTCTGCCGCCAGTTCGCACTGGGCGATCAGGTCGTTATCTTCTGCCAGCTTCATCACCGTGGCCAGGCGGTGCGGGGTCAGGCCACTGGATGGATGGTCGGAATAATAATGGCGCAGGTGGGCCAGCCTGGACTCGTTTTCCGTCTGCTGTCCTGCCAGGTCGAGCCGGAACGGGTTGCCGTGAATATCCACGATGGAACTGTTTTTTTTAGTCGCAGCCATTACCAGCAGCCTCTGTCAAATTCGTTGGAAGTGTCATCATCATCGGTAGGCTCCCGGCGCTTGTCCGGCAGTGGGGTAAACTCAATCAGCCCGCCGTCCATATTGGACGCTGCCCAGGCCAGACACAGGGCAATGGCCGCATCCCCGTGGCGCTGTTTGCTTTTGTTGGAGCCGGGGCCATCCTTTGCGGTGTTGCCGTCCGGTAGTTTCGGGATGCCTTTGATTACCTGGATCGCCCGCAAGTCGGTGAGGATGTCCGCGTCTTTGGGTATCTCGATATTGTCGTCTTCAAAGGCGGCCTTGAACGGGGCCATGTTTTCCAGGTACCAGGACTGACTCAACATGACCTGGTCAATGACCCCGGTTCCGTAGCGATAGCGGGCCTGTTCTGCCAGGTACTGGCCGTTGCCCCTGGCGTCCAGCTGGCCACCACAGAGTCGGGGCAGGCGGTCGGCAATATAAAAGAGCACCTGTTCCTGGTTGCGAAAAGGCACGTTTCGCAGTTCGACAATAAACGGGCAGCGCCGTTTGAGATCCTGACCGATGGCCAGCGGTGCGATTACCGTCAAGTCACCAGAGCGGCCAAAGTCCTCACCAAAGCAGTGGCGGTCTGCTTTATTACAGGCGTCTAAAAGGGGTTGTAAATGGCTATTACACCAGTCATCAATCTCGGCGTTGCGCTGATGTTCCGGCCACTCGTTAAACAACCTTGATCCCTCAAAGCGCAGGACCGGAGCCTCGGCGATCATGCGCGATTCAATCAGCACCCGGCTCATATAACTGCCGCCGGACGCCTTGGGCACACAGAAATACTCTTCCAGCGCGTCTTCTTCGGTGGCGGTGTCTTTGAGCAGGTTATCGCGCCAGGTTTGCTGGGCCTGTGGTGTCCATGGTTGGCCACTGACCAGGCAGATGCGTTTATAAAGTCCATCGCCCAGGGCATCGTCCAGGGTAATGCGGTGGATGCTGTAGCGCTTTTTGCCGGCCCGGCTGTCGCTGATCAGCTCATTGAACAGGTTATCCACGCCGTTGTGGGTGGAGATCAGCCGCACCTTGGCGCCCCACATGGTCAGGGCCAGCGCAGCCTTGAGCACTTCCGCCAGCCGGTCATGGAACGCGGCCTCGTCGATAGTAACGTTGCCCTGCATCCCCCGCAGGTTTTTCGGGCTGGACGACAATGCCTGTATTTTGAAACCGGAGTTGGGAAAGTAGACAACAAAGGTCAGGATCTCCTTGTCGCCGTTCTCATCCAGGAAGATCTCCTGTTCGACGGTGCTGGCCACCTTGTCAAACGATCTGGCCCACATGGCCACGGCATCAATAAACTCCCTGGCCATCTCCTTGTTGGAGCCAACGTAAAAATGATTTCTGCCGCCTGCTTCCTTGGCAGCGGCAGCGGTCAGGGTGGCGTCGGCGGCTTCGGCCCAGGTGATACCGGTACGGCGGGATTTCTCTGCCAGTTTTAGTGGGCTGTCGTCGGCTATCCAGCGTTGCTGGTAAGGGAGCAGGACTGAAGCTGGAATAGATTGTGCCATGGTCGTTTAAAATTCCTTGTAGTGATCCCCTGTCATCTCGTACATCCCCCCCCTCTTGTCATCCGGTGAGTAGACCTGCTCAGTCACCTGAGCAGGCCCCTCCTCAGAACCGGACTTGCGGAACTACCGCATCCGGCTCCCGATAGACCCGTGCTCCTCACACATATTCAGCAAGACCGGAACATTGATACCGTTTTCCATTTCTCAGGATAATTTAATGCCTTAAGAATTTTGCCCAGCTTTTCCCAATTCAGGTATCGCTTTCCACCCTGGCGATTAAGCCATTTATGGATAGTACGCTTGCCTTGACGTATAAACTGACTGACCCGACTTTGATTGTCAGAGATGCCGTGGTAGTTGACCCACCCTTTTATCACTCGAATCGCCGTCTTAAGCGTTTTCACACGGTCACCGTTCAGGTTCTTCCCAAGAAAGCCCCTTAACCCCTTGAGCTTCGTCGCGAAACGGTCTTTGCGGCTGGTAAATTTCAACCGCCAGAATCCTTTCCGTGACCTGCCCCAATAGCAGGTAAACCCAAGAAAGTTAAACGTCGGCAGACGTTTCCCTGATTGGTTTGCCCTTAGTGCTGTTACACGTCCCGCAGGAATTATCTGCGATTTATCCGCGTGCAGCTTCAGACCAAACTTCTCTAGTCGTTTTGGCAAGACCTTGTAGAAGCGCTCTGCTTCTCCTTGTACCTCGAAGGTAAACACCATATCGTCAGCATATCTCACCATCTCCGCCCGTCCCCGGATGTGGGTTCGGTTTATTTCGCCGAACCACTCATCAATCACATGGTGCAGGTAGATGTTGGCGAGCACTGGCGACAGGATTGCACCTTGTGGACAGCCTTCCCGATTTTCCGATACCTGTCTGTGCTTCATAACAGGCGCTGTAATCAGGACTTCAATAAGCCTGAGAAAACGCCGGTCGGATATCTTGGTTCGCAGTATCTCCATCAGTTCCTTATGGGGAATGGTGTTGAAGTATTTGCGGATATCAATCTCCACGACAGCACCATACCAGTTACGGTAGGTGGACTGTTGTAGAGTTCTTAAAGCATCGTGACAATTCAAGCCGGGTCTGAAACCGTAGGAGCATGGCAGAAACAGCGGCTCATATATCTTGCCAAGGATTTGACTGACGACAAGTTGCACCAGTTTGTCCTCAACGCAAGATATGGCCAATGGTCGTTTGCTGCCATCTTCCTTTGGGATTTCTGTGATCCTTGCTGGCTTGGGTTTATAGGTCTCTTTGCGAATACGCTGAATAAGATCAGTAATGTTCTCATCCAGATTCTCGCCATAAGCGGCCTTTGTCACGCGGTCAATACCAACAGCTTTTCTCCCATTCAGCCGAAAGAATTGTTCCTTCAGCATGTCGGCATTCAACAGGTGTCCAAGATTGTTGAACACTATTTGTTCGTCGCATGCTGATTTCTCGCCTATGCGCTCAAGTTTCGTTAACCATGATTGTCCGTCATTGCTGAGTACGGTCACTGTTTCACTCTCACGCTCGATCTATCTGCCAGCCCTTCGCTCCACGATCATTACTCGCTTCATCACTACTATGACTGACTCCGACTTCCACAGGGTCATCTGCAAAGCCTTGTGTTTTGCACTTGTGCTTCGCATACTCATTCCATTGAGAACCCTGTGGATCTCCTGGGTTCAGTCGTATATCTCTATAAGCTCGCCGACGCCTGGGACTCCGGTGGGTAGTGTCATTCAGATTTACCAGATTGACGATTCATGACACTCATGGGCCTGCTGCCTGCACGAAAGCATCGGCACCCACAACAACAATCATTTCGGAGCTGTCACGTTCACCATTTGGTTCCGGCTCGAATATTTCGCTG
>JAQFVO010000202.1 GCA_027942505.1 Endozoicomonas sp.
TCTCCAGACTTTCGAGAAAAAAGCGCTGGTGGTTGAACGCAATGGGCCTGAGGTTCTCATTGCGCAGGCACTCCTGCTGGAAGGCGCGTTCAGCAATGAGATAGTCACGATGCTCATGCAGTTGCACAAGAACATACTCAATGGCCAGGTCAGCGATCCTTTCAGCAAACACCTGGCGACTATCGGCGTCAGCAGGCTCCAGCTCACTCATGGCCACCTTCAACATGGAGTCAGAGTCTTCCCAGTAGGCCTTGAATTTGCGCGCTCCCATCTCGACAAAGAGGGTGAACGTGTCGGTGATCAGGTCAGAAATGTCCTTAAAGTAGTAGGTGGTGGCTGACAAGGGCACAGATGCTTCCTTGGCCACAGCACGATGACGAACACCGCGCACCCCGTCCCTGACCACAATCCGCAGGGCTGCTTCGAGAATCGTCCGCCGGCGCTGTTCACTGTTGACGCGGCTGGTCTTACGTCCCTGGTATTTTAATTCCACGATGCCTGGCTTTTCATCCAGGCTTTTTTCTGGAGGAGAATTTGCTGTTGAAACCATATCTAGACTGCCTTACGGTTACCTGATTGTTTTTGAGCGTTCGTCTAGTACCATTACTTGAAAATGCATCATAGTACAGAGATCAGTCAGTCGTCTGATAACCTGCTTTATAACATCCATCAAGGACTCCCTGTTAAAAAGCCCCGGGCACAAAAAAGAGATTTGGGCTCACAGCATATCAACTCTCATCCAGCCTACGCTCCATAATTGTCGACAGACAACTGAAGGGCGGGAAAATCCCCGCCAAGACCCGGATAACCACACCCGGGATCACTGTTATTGTGGACGCATGTGCGGGAACAGAATCACATCCCGAATCGACGGTGCGTTGGTAAACAACATCACCAGACGGTCAATACCAATACCTTCGCCGGCTGTAGGTGGCAGCCCATATTCCAGGGCATTGATGAAGTCAGCATCATAGTGCATGGCCTCATCGTCCCCGGCATCTTTTTCGGCCACCTGCTGACGGAAGCGTTCAGCCTGATCTTCCGGGTCATTCAACTCGGAAAAGCCGTTAGCGATTTCACGACCACCAACAAAGAACTCAAAACGCTCGGTGACAAAAGGATCGTCGTCGTTCTTGCGTGACAGCGGGGAAACCTCCGTCGGGTAGTCGGTGATGAAGGTCGGATTCAGCAGGTGATGCTCAACCGTCTGATCAAAGATTTCCATTTGAATCTTGCCAAGCCCCCATATCGGTTTCACCTCAATGCCCAGTCGACCCGCAACCTGAGTTGCGGACTCAAGATTGTCGATGTCTGAAGCGTCAAGCTCGGGGTTAAAATGCAAAATCGACTCAAAAACCGACATTCGTACAAACGGCTTACCAAAATCAATCATTTGTCCCTGGTACTCGAACTCAGTTTTACCCAGAACATCCACAGCCAATTGTTTCAACATGGCCTCGGTGTGATTCATCATGTCGGAGTAATCAGCGTAAGCCTGATAGAACTCAATCATAGTGAATTCCGGGTTATGTCTAGTAGACAATCCTTCGTTGCGGAAGTTCCGGTTTATTTCAAATACCCGTTCAAAACCGCCGACAACGACGCGCTTGAGGTAGAGCTCAGGGGCGATACGCAGATACATGTCGATGCCCAGCGCATTGTGATGGGTGATGAACGGCTTGGCTGCGGCACCACCGGGAATCACCTGCAGCATAGGGGTCTCGACTTCCAGAAAGTCCTGGCCGAGGAAGTAGTTGCGGATGCTCTGTATGATGTTTGAACGCATCCGGAACAGTTCCCGGGATGGCTCATTGGTGATCAGGTCGACGTAACGCTGGCGGTAGCGCTGCTCGGTATCGGTCAGGCCTTTATGTTTTTCCGGCAGTGGCCGCAAGGATTTAGTCAGCAGTTTGGCGCTGTCCATATCGACGTAGAGATCACCTTTGCCGGAGCGCTGCACGGTACCAGTTACACCAATAATATCGCCTAAATCCCAGCTTTTGATGTCGTCCTGAGTCTCTTTGGGCAGTCGCTGGCGGTTTACGTAGAGCTGGATGCGCCCGGAATTATCTTGCAGCTCCAGAAAGGCGCCGCGGTTGAGCATGATCCGACCCGCCACTTTGACCGGGTGGCTCAGTGCTTCCAAGGCGGCCTTGTCGCTGTCCCGGAACTGCACCTGAAGATCACCGGCCAGGGCGTTGCGGCGAAATTTGTTGGGGAAGGCGACCCCTTTGGCCCGAATGGCAGCCAGCTTTTCCCGGCGCAGGCTGACCAGCCGATTCTCTTCCCGGGCATCGGCTGTGTTGGCCGGCTGTGACAAAGTATGTTCTTCAGACATAAAGCAAATCTTCCAGTTGCGGATGGCCTCGGGAGGCTGTCCGAGAATAGACTGCCCTAAACGGCAACTGCTCCTGCCAGCTCCTGCATCCATGCAGTCGTGCGGTTGCGATAAATTGGTCTGAAAATTCCTGCTTCTTCGTCAAATAGCCCCGCTACTCTCCTCAGAAGCAGAAGTTTTTATCTCCAACTTTTCGCAATCCTCGTTACGGGCGCTATTCCCGGACAGCCTCCTGGCTGGCCACGATCAGAGGTTTACAAGCCGAGCTTCAAGCTTGCCTCGATGAATTTGTTCAGGTCGCCATCGAGCACTGATTGGGTGTTGCGGGTCTCAACCCCAGTGCGCAGATCTTTGATGCGCG
>JAQFVO010000262.1 GCA_027942505.1 Endozoicomonas sp.
AGTTAAATCAGGAATTAATTATTAGGCAAATCCTTACCAGATAATATTGCCACCCCCCGTTGATTTCCCTACAATGCTCAACTTTTGTGATTGGCTACAAACCCGATCATGGATTAGTTGACGGATATTGAAAAAGGAATTTTTCCTCACTCAAGTCTGTCCATGCTTTTCCGGGTTTCCACCGTATGGTGGACCGGAAAACCAGTTGCCGGAAACAACTATAGGAAATCCTATTCCATGGTAACCATTCGTCTTGCCCGTGGCGGCTCCAAAAAGCGCCCATTTTACCACCTGACCGTAGCTGACAGCCGTAATGCCAACGGCGGTCGCTTCATCGAGCGCGTGGGCTTTTTCAATCCCACCGCTCGTGGCCAGGAAGAGCGTCTGCGTGTTGATAGCGAGCGTGTAGAATTCTGGCTGAGCCAGGGTGCTACTGCATCTGACCGCGTTGCCCAGCTTCTCAAAGAAGCCAAAAAGGCTGCGTGAGGTTAACAATCCTGTGAGCAAGGTTGTCGAGGGCGCTGTGAAGCGCATTACGTTAGGCCATATTGCGTCCGTATTTGGCGTCAAGGGCTGGCTGAAGATTCACTCCAATACCAGTCCAATGGAAAACATCCTCAACTACCCACGCTGGATTCTTGACCGCAACGGTGATGTCAAAACCGTTGCCATCGATCAGGCCCGCCCGCACGGCAAAGGCCTGATTGCCCATATCGTCGGTTGCGATGACCGTGAACTGGCCCGCAGTTACTGTGGCTACCAGATCACCGTTAATGCCGATGAACTGCCCGAACCAGAGGATGACGAGATTTACTGGCATCAGCTGGAATCGCTGGATGTGTTCTCCCGCAACGCGGAGGGTGACAACATCCTGCTGGGCAAAGTCAGCCACCTGATGGAGACAGGCGCTAACGACGTGCTGGTCATCCGCCCCGCAAAGGGCAGTATCGACCGGCGCGAACGGCTGGTACCCTGGCTTATTGATCAGGTCGTGCTGGAAGTAAATCCTGACAAGGGATTTATCCGGGTGGATTGGGACCCGGAGTTTTAACTGACCATGACGACTCAACAGTTAATGGCTGACGAGGCCAGCGATAGGAGCGTTGTGGACACCGGAATATGGTTCGGCGTCGTCAGCCTGTTCCCGGAGATGTTCCGGGCAGTGACCGAGCACGGTATTACCGGGCGCGCGATCACCGAAGGGTTGATCTCGGTAGAGACCTGGAACCCCAGGAACTTTACCCATGACCGCCACCGAACTGTGGATGACCGACCTTATGGCGGTGGTCCCGGCATGTTGATGAAAATTCAACCTCTGCGTGACGCCATTCATGCAGCTCGCAAAGCTGCAGGAGCCGAGGCCAAAGTGATTTACCTCTCGCCCCAGGGTCGTATGCTCGACCAGAAAGGTGTAGAGGAGCTTGCTCAGAGCAAGCGTTTAATCCTGGTCGCGGGGCGCTATGAAGGTATTGATGAGCGCGTAATCCAGACCGAAATTGATGAAGAGTGGTCTATTGGTGATTACGTGTTAAGTGGTGGCGAACTCGCTGCCATGACTCTGATTGATGCAGTTTCACGCTTTGTACCGGGCACCCTTGGTCATAAGGATTCCGCTTTGGAAGACTCGTTTGCCGACGGTCTTCTTGACTGCCCGCACTTCACCCGTCCGGAAGTATTTGAAGGACAGGCAGTGCCGCAGGTGCTGCTCTCAGGTAACCACGCCCACATCGAGCGCTGGCGACTGAAGCAAGCACTGGGCAGAACCTGGCTGAGACGGCCTGATCTGTTACAGAACAGACCCCTGAGCAGCCAGGAAGAAGCACTGTTGTCAGAGTTCAAAACTGAGTGGAACATTGACTAACTGGGAGCAATTATCAATGAGCAAAAACAAAATCATTGCACAGCTTGAAGCTGAACAAATGAACAAAGAGATCCCTGCCTTTGGCCAGGGTGACACTGTAGTCGTGCAGGTTAAGGTAAAAGAGGGCAACCGCGAGCGTCTGCAGGCATTCGAAGGCGTTGTCATCGGCAAACGTAACCGTGGCCTGAACTCTGCTTTCACCGTGCGTAAAATCTCCAGCGGTGTGGGCGTTGAGCGTACTTTCCAGACCTACTCGCCACTGATTGCTTCCATCACTGTGAAGCGTCGTGGTGATGTTCGTCAGGCCAAGCTGTACTACCTGCGTGCGCTGAGCGGTAAAGCGGCGCGCATCAAGGAAAAACTCAACTAAGATTCAGTTCACATTTCCGGCAACTGATTTCTACCCGATGAGCAGGCCGGGCAAATGCCCGGTTAAAAAAAGCGACGAAAGTCGCTTTTTTTATGCATTTTCGGAGAGTGACAACGAGGCAATGTCACAGAACTCAGGATTAAGCCTGGCGAGGAAATTGCTGACAGACATGTTGCAATACCTTGACATCAGGACTTCGACAACTATCTGCCCCAAGTCGCCACTTCCCTGATACCGTTCAAAATCACTGGTCTCTAAAAATGTTTTAGCAAAGTAGGCAGTTTCATTCGGACTGAGATTCTCGTCAACTTCCGAAATGATCTCTCCAAGATCAAGATTAGAGACAGTGCTGGATACAGTATTGGCAATTAGTTCAAATTCAGCATCGCCAATTTTTTTCTTTATAAGTTCCACCAGCTTTTCAAAGGCAGATTTTTTAACAGAATCACTGGTGTACGACACGGTACCCTCCGGTAATATTCTGATCGCGTGCTCCAGGACTGCCTTGATGAGTGGATTGGGGAGATGATGCTCATCTCTCAGCCACTTAAACACTGCATCCCCAATCGCTTCAACACTACGAGCACCTGCCTGCCCCCCCTGTGACTGTGCCTGACGTTGAGACTCTTCATAAGAAGGGGGAAATGGATTAGATGTTATATTAGAAGCCGCGTCCATATTATTTTCCTTATTTGAATTGATCATGTTATAGCTGACTGAGAAAGCAGCACAGCAAAGTACCTGATATTCAGAAACCGGTAATCCTCAGAAGTTGCCAGGCAGAACTGGCTCTTGAAAACTCTCATGAAAAGCTC
Organism: Endozoicomonas sp.; assembly: GCA_027942505.1. Lineage (GTDB taxonomy): Bacteria > Pseudomonadota > Gammaproteobacteria > Pseudomonadales > Endozoicomonadaceae > Endozoicomonas. The sequence continues at coordinate 3,047 of JAQFVO010000262.1, forward strand.
TCAATTTTCGCTCAGTCAGATGATGCTGTTATCGTTCGACAGGTTCACGGCGAATGGTTAAATCCTCCAGATATCGTCAGAATTTTTTGTAGCATCCTTACTTTTGACTAAAAGACGCGATCATAGTTCCAACATCGACAAAACGGACGATCAAGTCAGTGAATTCAGAATAAAGTATCACTCATCACAGGCGAACAAAGCGCCTTGAGGCACAAAGAAGAGCGTCAGTGTGGCTGACAAGGACTGGGTTGGCATTTGCTGCACGGGAAACATTGAAGTTTTCCGACAATAACTGGCTACTTTCGATGGAAAAATCAATAAAAAGTTCATCCCTTACCCGGCAAGCCGATCTGACGGCTAATAACCCGGTCAGCCGCGGTCATCTATTGCCAGCTCCCAGACCCGGACGGTACTGGCATCGTGAGTCACGATCAGGTGCTCTGCCACCGGGTGAAAGTGGGCATGCGTGATACCGGTACCGCAAATGCGCTCTTTTACAGACCACGATCCGTCGTCACTGCGCCCCCAGATGTACAGTGAACAGTAGTCAAACGTCAGGGCATGAATACCGGATTGGCTGAACTCCACCTGCTTGACTTTACCATCGTGTTGCCCGCTGCCCAAAATAGTCCAGTTCTCCTGCTTATCCTGACCCCAGATATGTACCGTCCCATCGCGGTAGCTGGTCAACAGATAGTGATCGCAGGCGCTGAAGACAATGGTGTCTTGCATCAGATTCCTGCTCCCACGAGTCGGCCATTTTGCCGGTAGAGCTCGGTGGTCGGTTAAGTCACCATCTAACACCCATCGCCCGGCATGGCTAAACCGCCATATCATATACTCTTCTTCCCCCGTCCGGCTGACCACATAATTTCCAGCAGGACTAAAAGTGAGTTTGAGGTAACGCCTGGCAACAAACTGATTGTGCAACCAGCTCCCATCAGGACCGAACCGGATGATTTCCACCGCACCTGACCAATCCTGATGGCTGGCATAGTATCCTATCAGCAACCAGTTCTTTGACGGACAAAAATCAACATAGGAAACCCTGCGCTTCCCATTGGTTTTCCATGAAATGGTCCACCACCCCTGAGGCGTCAGCGATAGCATCACCATTTTCATTTGGTACTCAACGGCTAAATGTTGTTCTGACGGTGAAAAAGTGACACGATCAATTCGCGTTTTGTCCTTGAGACGCCTGGACATCCCCATCTCTTGCCAGCGTTCAGTTTTTTTATCGAAATACCGGATGCTGTCAATTACGCCTGTATAGTTAACCAGGTATTGCCCGGATGAGCTGAACACAACGTTTCGCACCGACTCAACAATTTGCCCATTGACCAACTCCCAGCGGTCTGAATCCCGTTTCAGGATATCGATTCTTCTGTTGTAATAGCCAGCAACAAACAGATACTGTTCATCAGCGCTGAAAATCGCCTTAGAAATACATGTGGGACGATCATGCATCAAGACTACCTGCTCTTCCCACGTACCCTCGGCATCCTGGCCCAACACGCTCACCCAGGCGGTCAGCCGGTTATAGAACAGCAGGCTGCTGCTGTAAAAGCTGAAGTCAATAGACAGATCAGAAATCGGGAAGGGGCAGGCAAAACCTTCAACAGCACGATACCTGGAAGATAACTGCATTTTCCCCAGGGTGTGAAAACATACCATGGCAGCGTCTTGTTCCTTGTGGTGCTCATCCCTGATTTTTTGCGGTAGACGGGGAACGAAGGGGTGCTGCCCATTTTCCACAACCCGCTTCTGCCACGGTACGGAGTGTGCGTAGTGTTGCCGGAACAGCCTCGGTAACTGGCTGAAAAAATAGGCCTCCTTATTGCTCAGTTGAACGACCTGCCGAAAGAGTACGCAGGTGTCGTACACCCGGGCGATATCGTCACAGTCCAGGAAGTTGAAAATGTGGGATAGCGCCTCATCAGGCAGCACAGAGATACCCCGT
>JAQFVO010000268.1 GCA_027942505.1 Endozoicomonas sp.
GCATCAGCAATGACTGTCGCTCCACCATGGGAAAATCGTCGGTGAAGTTGACTCAGTAATGGTTCATGGGTATGGGACAAATGCTCATGAGCACGGGTCATGAGGTGACCGAGTGTTGTGGGAGGTTCTGCGGTTAACCTTTCTATACGTTCAGTGATGCATTGCATGACCTCTTCCTGACGTTGGAAGTAGTCAATGGGTGGGGTATTCGGAAACAGGTCATGCCAGTCAATGCTGGCATCCACCATATGGTTTTGCTTCAGTAGAGTTAGCTGCTGGCCCTGACTGTCATTGGCCGGAGGCAGCCAGATGACTTTTTTGCCCAGGGCAGCTGCCTCAAAGATGTTGCCCAGTCCGGGGGTCATCAGGGCTACGGTTGACTGCTGCAAAACCGCCTGCGCCTGATCCGGTGACACTGTCCGGACCTCAAACTGATCCCGGGTGGCTTCTGACAGGGTGCGGCTGCCAAGAAAACGCAGCTGGTCATAGTGACTGCCAAGGGTCTGGCTAATGCAATTCATCATGACTTTTGCGTAGTTCATCATCGTGGCAGCATTAGCCAGCGGATTCATCAGTCCACCGGTATTGACCAGCAACAGGCTTGCCTTGCTTTGAGGGTTCTTTTCCTGGTGAAGGTGCAGGTTGCTGACAATGGGAGGTACGACGATGGTTTCCGGCAGTTTATTGCGGTATAGTTGTAACCGCTCATCAACAGTAAGAAAGTTCTGGACCAGGTAGAGATCGGCATTGGTGATAGCCGGGCACACCTCTTTCCAGTACCAGGACAGTGGATCGTATATGACCACTTCAAGGCCTGCTTCTTTGGCCCACCCGGCAACTTCCAGATCACAGGCGGTAATGAACAGTTCGTGTTCACGCAGATGGCGCAGGTACATCGCTTTACGGTCCGTGGCAGAGCCCTGTCCGGTGCAGTCAATGATGCGGTTATAGGGGTATCTGGACTGAATATCGAGGGTGTGCTTTTCGCCGATGTAGCACAGGTGCCTGACCTGTTTGCGCACATATGGAAATATTTCTGCAATGGCGGCAGAAGGGCCAAATCCAAAGGGCTCGGCATTAAACAGTACCTTTTTTTCTGCCCCTGACTCTGCGGCGAAACAGGTTATCTCCTGGCAAGGGGAGGGCGCAGGTCGCTGGTTTCCCTGCAGCGTCTGTTCAATGATGCGGATAGTCTGGTCTTTGCCATTGCCACGCAACAGGACGGTATTATCTTTGCCAATGTTGTCGGAATAGAAAGCCAGGTTGGTAATAAATGTTGTCAGTTTCTCTGCGCTCAGCTCCTGCGAGTTCACCCCAAACTGATTGTCGCCAATCACTTTGGCGTTGATCTGCTGTTCATAGAGATTTTTCAGGGGAATGGCATAGACGGGTTTGTTCAGGTACATGGCCTCTGACAGCAGCGTGTGGCCGGCAGTGGAGATCACCCCACGACAGGCTGCCAGTAATGAGGTGAACCGGGCGTCACCATGATGATAAAACTGCACAGGCCCGCCATCTGCAGGAAGCGGACACTGTTTGGGTAGAAATATATGCACGGTGATACCGTCAGGCACGCTCCTGCGAACGGTCTGTATCCATTGATCTATGGGCAGCGAGGTCCATGACTGGGCGGTTATGTACATCAGTAATGAGGCCGTGGAGCCATGGCACTGCTCTTTGGCAGCAATGATTTCCGGACGTATCACCGGTGGCAGCAGGGTCACGTTGGCCGTTTCTCTGTGCGGCTGTTGTTGGGCTTTTGGTTGCACGGTGAAAAAAGAGGTGGCCAGACGTTGATTGGCCCGGGGAAAGAAAAGAGACAGCCGCTGCTGTTCATCGCGGGATGAAGTGCCTGCCAGTTCAGGTATAAAACTGCCGATTAAAAATTTGCTTTGCTGGTCACTGGTGATCAGTGGCGCCTCTTTGCAGTAGGCATACTGGGCAGAAACCTGTTCGTAATCACTGATCACCAGGTCCACAGAGCCCAGTTGTTGATCCGCTACCGCCATGGCCTGAAAGTTGATTCGGTTGAAGTCCGTGCAGTTGTTTTGCGCTAGCTCGCTGGTGGCGGCAAAATCCAGTCCGGTCAGACAACCGGCAATGTATGGATTGTTGACCTCACACACGGTGATCCCCGAATACGCCTCCTGATGGTTGCGAAAATACTCAAGGGCCTGTCCGTAAGTGAACACAACGATCTGATGCCCCCTGTCCCTGAGGTAATTGAGGCAGGGCCGTTGACGATTCAAATGGCCGTTGCCAATGCCACAGATGCCAAACACAATTTTTTTGCCCGGCAGTACCTCTATGGACGGTGTGGGCATAATGGATTGGTAAACGGCCTGCAGCGGGCCACTGATCTGTCGTACCTGCCCGGTCTTGCCAAGATAGTCCTGAAGTTTCTTTCCCAGGTAGCGCTTGACCGCCACCGGAAGGGTGCCATCCAGAACCGCATCGTGCTCACCGATCAGAGTATCCTCCCGTTGCTTGTCCAGGAACAGGGGGAACAGCTGATGCCGTGCGCTTTGGTTGCTCAGGGTTTTTGCCTGGAAATTATCGCTTAATCTAACCAACACAATGCCCTTTATCGTCACTTCCGACGCCGGGTCACCATAAAAATCCGGAGTCAGCTGAAAATGGGCCCGGTCACCTGTGCGGGTGACGGTCTGCCCGGGCTTGCCTGCTTCGGCCCTGACCACGGGTTCCCATTGAGCCATATCATGATGACGCACTGAAAGGGTCTTCGTGCCCGCTATGGCTTTAAGTTGCCCGTCATCGGTAAACCTGACGAGGGTTTTGTCAGCCGAAATGATTTTTCGCTCCGGCAGTTTGAGGTGCTGCCGGGCATGCTCCAGTACCAGGGTGGTTTTACCCGAGCCAGAGGGACCGGCCAGCAGGTAACACCCGTCGGAATCGCCGATGCAGGCCGCATGAACGGGGAATAGCTTTCTGCGTAACCACTCCACCCGGCAAGCCCCATAGAGAAGGTGAGGTAGCGTATCCGGCATGATGTCGTGATCAGGTGCCAGCACCTGAACGGCTCCGGGGGCTTGCCGAATGACCGGGTGACTGCTGGTCTGGATGTGTTCCACGGCCACCAGGAGGGGCTGGTCAGTGTTGCCGGTTTGCGGCTTGAATCCGGGCAGGTGGGCTGACAGGTGCTGAATGTCCCGCTGGCTCAGAGACAGGTCTGCGGTTGAGGTAAAATCGAGACGATGCTGTTGTCCAATATGCCATGAAACGGAGAGCTTACCCTGTGGCGTGATTACGGGGGTTGTGCCGGCAGAGTCATGGTCAGGGGTGGTTTGAAGAGTTATATTTCTGGTAACTTCCGCAGAGGAGTCGGATAACTGGTTCATTATTTGGTAATTAATTAAAG
>JAQFVO010000305.1 GCA_027942505.1 Endozoicomonas sp.
GGTGTGTTTCTGAAGGTGGGTTGTAAGTCGTGGCAGGCGGGTTTTTGGGATGCCAATGCAGGTGATCGGGTAACCCATTTCCTTGCTGATCTGCGACACTTTCAGTGCGGTATCCATGGAGTCGTTACCGCCGTTGTAAAAAAAAGTAGCCGATATTGCCTGTCTCAAGAGCATCGATCAATTTGCGATAGGCCGTTATGCTTTCACTGATCGGCTTCAATTTATAACGGCAGGAGCCAAAGGCTCCCGCAGAGGGGCTCAGTAACGAGGCAATGGTCTCAATGGATTTGCAAGAGGTATCGATCAGCTCTTCGTGCAGTGCTCCGGGAATCCCATTGTGACCAACATGGGCCTTACCGATTTTCTTGGGGACACGTCGTGCCGTTTCAATAACAGCACAGGCACTGATTACGGCAGTTGCCCCGCCAGACTGGGCGTAGAAAACATTTTTTTGTTTATAACCACCTGACTAAGCACAATTGTTGATCGATGTTGGTTGTTGCAATAAATGACATCAGACTTGCCGGGTTTTCAGTTTTTGCTGCGCTGGCCAGTCTGATTTGTCGGGATATGGCAGATTCACCAAGGAGGCCAATAGCTCGGTCGCCCGGGTCCTGTCTTAGGGTGGACATTAAGCTTACCTCTCCATTATCAATGGCTTTTGGATGGAACCACGAAGGACACGAAGAGCACTAAGAAGAGATTTTCTTTTTCTTCGTGCTCTTCGTGGTTCCATCTTTAACTTCCCGAAGCAGGAGTAGGCACTTAATGTCTACCCTAAGCGGGTCCTATAGCAAGAGATGCTGTGAATCGTGGGTGAAGGAAGCTCCCACCATGCCCGCCTGGTAGTGGAAGCATGTCTCTGGTTTGTGGCTGAGATTTGGCAATGATCAAAATGGATGGCCGTGTCGGGCAGAATACGACTGGCTTTCCCCGCAGGAATAACTGTGAGAAAGCCTGTCCGTTACCCGAAAAACGGTTTATTAAAACTGGTACCGATACTGAAGCTGTACTCGGGTGTCGTTGTAGTCGTCTTCAGTTTGATAGCCGACAGCAAGGCCGATCTGACCTCCATTGTCCATTTCGTGATCAAGAGACATGCTTCCACCACCAGGCGGACATGGTGGGAGCTTCCTTCACCCACGATTCACAGCATCTCTTGCTATAGGACCCGCTTAGGGTAGACATTAAGTGC
>JAQFVO010000319.1 GCA_027942505.1 Endozoicomonas sp.
CAAAGAAGAGATTTCTTATCCTTCGTGCTCTTCGTGTCCTTCGTGGTTCCCTTCTTTTCAGGGCCTTTTGCGACGCCGCTCCTTTGAGGGTGTCGCAAAAGCACAAATCACTCCATTGGCTGGTCAGTTTTATCGCACCATGTGCAGGAAATGCATGTGCTTTTCATACTGATCGATAATATCACCAATGACCTGATCACTTGTCCAACCCATAATGTCGTAGCCCTGGCCACCTTCTCTCAGGAACACTTCGGCACGGAAGTATTTGCGTTCTTCCTCATCTTCCTCGTCCAGAATAAAGCTGGGCTGAAGGTAAGAGCGGGGAGTCACTTTGTAAAAAAAGTCCACTTCATCGCCGTGCAGTACCACCAGGCTGGGTATCTGTTTTTCGGTATCAAGCTGAATCGTACTTTCCACGCCCTGCTTGCTCAGTTCTGAGGCGACGGACTCCATGGCAGGAAGAGCAATATCCTTGATAAAGCGATTGACATGAGCGCGTCGGGGAAAACTGACCATGGTAGCCAGTCGGTTCTGCCAGGGAATCGGTTTGTGGCCCACTTTCGGGGTGAGCGTTGTTTTTTCCAGGCTTGCTCGCTTGGCTGCATCAACAGCAAGGGCTTTCAGTAATCCGTAAGCCGACACCAGAAGCACAATGGAAAAAGGCAGCGCGGAGGCTATGGTCACTGTCTGCAAGGCCTGAAGACCACCGGCCAGCAGCAGCACCATGGCGACAACGCCAATCAGGACCGACCAGAACACCCGCTGCCAGATTGGCGTTTTGCTGTTGCCTCCCGAGGCGAGCATATCGACGACCATGGCGCTGGAGTCGGAGGAGGTGACAAAAAAGATAACTACCATGGCAGTGGCTATCATCGAGAGCGCAGTTGAGAACGGGAAATATTCCAGAAACCTGAACAGCGCCACAGGAACATCCGTTTGTACCGCCTGCCCTAATTCAGCCATTCCCCGGTTCATAATCATATTGATGGCGGTATTGCCAAAAGCGGTCATCCAGATCAGTGTCAGGCCCGTTGGCACGAACAGAACGCCGGTAACAAACTCACGAATGGTTCTGCCCCTGGAAATACGGGCAATAAACATACCGACAAAAGGCGACCAGGAGAGCCACCAGGCCCAATAGAACAATGTCCAGCCGCCGAGCCAGTCGGTGGGCTCATAAGCGTAGAGATTGAAGGTTTTACCAACGATGTCAGACAGGTAAGCACCGGTATTCTGCACGAACATCTGCAACAACAGGACAGTTGGTCCGAGCAGGACCACCATCACTAACAGCATCAGGGCCAGGAGCAGATTTGCTTCAGACAGTCGTCGTATGCCCTTATCAAGGCCGGTGGCCACAGAGATGGTGGCCAGGGCTGTGATGACAACAATCAGAATAACCTGCGTCTGTGTGCTGATGTCGACGCCAGTGAGGTAATTAAGCCCCGAGTTAACCTGCAAAACCCCGTAACCCAGGGCTGTCGCAACACCAAAAATGGTGCCTAATATGGCAAACACGTCAATGGCATGGCCGGGAATGCCATAAATGCGGTCACCGATCATGGGGTAGAGAGCGGAGCGAAGCGTCAGTGGCAAGTTATGTCGATAGCCAAAAAAGGCGAGAATCAGGGCCACTATGGCATAAATTGCCCAGGCGTGAAGACCCCAGTGAAAAAAGGTGAGTTTCATGGCTTCTCTGGCGGCTTCCACAGTGCCGGGCTCACCCAGTGGTGGTGACAGGAAGTGCATAACCGGCTCGGCTACACCAAAAAACATCAGGCCAATGCCCATGCCGGCAGAAAACAGCATGGCAAACCAGGAGCCAAAGCTGAATGCAGG
>JAQFVO010000351.1 GCA_027942505.1 Endozoicomonas sp.
TGTCACGAACAGCCGGTGATATTAGGTCAAATGGCTCAATCATTATGGGCGGCGATCGTTTAGTGCTGGGCAACAGCGAGGTGGTATTGATCCATCTTAAAAGGATTGCCGGTAAAAATCAGTACTATAATTGTTCCCCGTCAGCGCTTATAGCTGGCGATCCTTGCCTGTGTTTTGCCCTGAAACGTGAGTAGTATCTCCCTATGAGTATATTTTCTTCTGGCCACACCTGGGCTGTGATTGACTGGGGTGCACGGCGCTACGAGGCTTTTCTGCTGAAAAACGCCGCGCTCATAGAGAGTAAAACCGGTGGTCAAGGTATTTTAGACGTTGAGGACGGTGCTTTTGAGGCCACGTTGAAAGACATGGTTGATCCCTGGCTGGCAACTCACGGTGAGTTTCCCATCGTGCTCACTGGCCTGGTCGGTGGTCGTCAGGGGTGGGTGGAAGCTGCCCTGGTGCGCACGCCCTGTCAATGCTCTGATATTCGCTGCGGTATGGTGCAGGTTGCCACTAATCAGCTGAAAGATGTGGCCATTATTCCTGGTATTTTGCACACCAGCAGTGAGTATCCAGAAGCACTCAGAGGAGAGGAGGTCAGCATTATGGGGGCGAAGGTCAGTGATGGCTGGATTCTCCGACCTGGCGAGCACACGAAAATGGTCAGGATAAACGACAACAAAATTACCCAGCTGACCACTTATATTACCGGCGAACTCTACCAATTACTGGCTCAACACTCATCCCTGGGCAGGTGCACGAGCAACAGTTCTTGTGGCATTGAACAAAAAATGTCGCCTATTGATTTTATGACTGGTGTCAGGAAGTCACTGGAAGATTTCTGTCTGTCTAAAGTGCTTTACAGCGTCACTACTCGCCGGCTGTTTAATCAGATTGAGGCGGAGCATATCAGTAGCTATCTGTCAGGGCTGCTAATAGGCCACGAGCTTCGAAATATTAAAGCCATGGGGCTGGACAATATTACGCTGGTGGCCAGAGGACCACTAACGGAGCTGTATCAGCAGGCTTTTGAGGAGATGTCCATCAATAGCGAACTGGTTGATGCGCAGCAGGCGTACCTGACCGGCGCGCAGCTGATAGTGGAGTCTGCTGAAGAGACACGGTAACAATTATTGGATTACCCATCACCGGTACCTCAATACTTGTCGTTCGAGAACGATTGTTTGACATGCCAATAAATAAATTAGTTCCATCTACAGGATAAAAAGTTGTTTGCTGCCAGGTGCTGGCAATATTGTCTGTTCTTAATAGCTTTCGTTGTCCATAATTCCAAAGTTCTTGTCGGCAGTGACTTTCACGAAGTGGCAGTGGTCCATCGCGCGGGCAGGATTTTGCAGCTAAGTGCAGTGGGATAAAAAGTGTCATTTTGTACCATGGAATGTCTTGAAACAGACTACCCTGAGCACGGAAAACCATAATGTACTGCTCAGACCAGTAGTGTCACTCTGGAAGGTTATAACCATAAATCAGTAATCAGTAGAATTGGATATGTCAGAGCAAGCTTTACACATTTTGCAGTCAGTATTCGGTTACGATGATTTTCGTGCCCAGCAAGGTGCCATCATCGACAATATCCTGCACCGTCGTGATACTCTGGCCATCATGCCTACCGGTGGCGGTAAGTCGATCTGCTACCAGATTCCTGCCCTGATTTTCGAGGGGCTGACCCTGGTGATTTCACCATTGATCTCGCTGATGGAAGATCAGGTTGACCAGCTGACCTCACTGGGTATTCGTGCCGCGCTGCTCAACAGCACCCTGAGCAGCCGCGAATATCACGACACGCTGGCCAAAGTGCACGATGGCACCCTCAAACTTCTCTATATGGCACCAGAGACGCTGATGCTTGAGCGTACCCGCCAGGTGCTCAGCGGTGTGCGCATCGACTGTCTGACTATTGATGAAGCGCACTGCATCTCGGAGTGGGGCCATGATTTTCGCCCGGAATATCGCCAGCTTGCCGATGTGCGCCAGAGTCTGCCCGATGCTGTCTGTGTAGCGCTCACGGCAACGGCGACCCCCCGGGTTCAGCAGGATATAAAAGGCATTTTGCGGATGTCCGGGGCCAATGCTTTTATTGCCAGCTTTGATCGGCCTAACCTGTTTCTGGAGGTCGTAGAGAAGCAAAATCCCGTCAATCAGACCGTGCAACTGATCGCCAGGTACCCTGACCAGTCCGGTATTATCTACTGCAACTCGCGCCGCCAGGTGGATGAACTGACGCAGACGCTGGCGGACCGTGGTTACTCTGTTGCACCCTATCACGCCGGCTTGTCCAGTGAGGAGCGCAAAGCCAACCAGCGTGCTTTTATTCGGGATGATGTGCTGATCATGGTGGCCACAGTGGCTTTCGGCATGGGCATAAACAAGTCCAATGTGCGCTATGTGCTGCATTTTGACCTGCCTCAGAACATCGAGAGCTACTACCAGCAAATCGGGCGTGCCGGCCGGGATGGTCTGCCTGCGTTCTGTCACTTCCTGTTTGGTTATGGGGATATTCAGAAAGTTAAGTTCTTCATCAACAAAAAGTCTGAGTCGGAGCAGCGCATTGCAGGTCAGCATCTTAATGCGCTGATTGGTTACGCCGAATCTGAGGAGTGCCGGCGCGGGCCGTTGTTGCATTACTTCGGCGAAAACCATCAGGAGGAAAATTGCCAGCAGTGTGACAACTGCCTGTCACAGCAGCAGCCGCTGACCGATGTCACTGTTGCGGCGCAGAAATTTCTCTCCTGTATATATCGCACCGGTCAGTTGTTTGGTGCAGCCTATCTGATTGATGTGCTGCGTGGCTCTAAAGCCCGGAAAATACTGGACCGCCAACACGACCAGATTACCACCTACGGCATCGGCACTGAGCTGACCAAGCCCCAGTGGCAGCAATTGGCCCGTAAACTTCAGCAGGAGGATCTGATCACCCAGCACCCGGAGTATGGCAGTCTGAAGCTGGCCGACAACGCCCGTGCCGTGCTTAAAGGAGAACGCACTGTCGTGATGCGGTTAACGCAAAGGCCGGAATTCACCGGTAAAAAGGCGGCAGAGCAAGTTCAGCCCGATTGCCATCAGGAGCTGTTTGACCGGCTGCGCCGCTGCCGCAAGGTATTGGCTGACCAGGAAAATGTGCCGCCTTACATTATTTTCTCCGATAAAACGCTGATCGACATGGCCAGCCGACTACCCCAGAGCCGCGACGCTCTGTTGCAGATCAGTGGCGTGGGTCAGGTTAAACTCAGCCATTATGGCGATGCGTTTCTCCATGAGATCACCACGTTTTGCCAGGAGCAGGGTGTGCAGGGCACCATTGAGACCAGGCCCACTAGCCCGGGGTTGAGTCAGGAGCAGCCTGCGGGTCGGCATATTCAGGTTGGTGAGCTGTTTGTGCAGTTCAATTGCCTTGATCGGATGCTAGGCGAGCTGAAAATCAAGGAGGCCACCATGCTCAGTCACCTCTATAAATACCAGACGCAGGTTGCCTCTCTGCCCAGGACTGATGCGTTTATCAACAAGTCCAGCTTACTGCCGGCACAACAGGCTGAAGTTCTGGATGCGATGAGCCTGCTTGGTACTGAGCGTCTGCGTCCAGTCTATGAGCAGTTGCGCGAGCAAGTCTGTTACCATGAGTTACACCTGCTCCGGTTGCATTACCTGGTACACCATGCGGGCGAGTCGGTTACCGATGGCGGGTAAATTTATGGGACTGATTTTCTAGACACGTATCCAATGTCAACTCTCTTTTTCTATCAGAGCATACCCAAATGGATGCGTCAGGAAAGATTCCGCGATACAGCACGCCTCGCCAGCCAGCGTCAAAGCGACCAACACAGGGAAGTGCTTTCGACCGTCTGGTTGCCGCCGCCCAGTCACTTCCCCCCGCCGTACCCAGAGACCTGGCAAGCTATAGCCCATTTGCAGAAGATGCAGTTCAATGCCTGCCCATGACCAATCCCAGCCTGGAGAATTGTCTGACCCGTCTGCAAAACGCCTACCACGTTGACTTCGATATTCTGGCCGAGAGAGTAGATTATGCTGTGGGCGGAGTTTTGCATGAAAGCACCAAAATAACGACTGTTGAGCTTATTCGGGAGTGCTACTCATTGGAGAACAGGCAGTTGCGGCCCTTGGCAAAACGCCTGGAAACATTGTACCACTCCACGGAGGCAGGTCTCAGCGAACGGGTGGATAAAAACAAACTGGCCTTCATTGTGACTATTTTTTTGTTGGAACAGAAAGCTCAATTGGAGGGTGCAGCAACCAGAACAGGTATGAAGCCACTCTCGCCAGCATTCGTCCTGAGAGAGTTTTTTCATAGGCTGCAGGCAGACACCGACTTTACCAGCACCCCCATCATTTGCAAGGCAGTAAAAGCGTTCCTTGATGAGCATGCTAACCTGCGCGATGAACTTCAAGGTCGCGGGTCCGGGGCTGCAGCGCCAGACTTTTCTGACCTCTGTTTTGATGATATCCCAGGTGCCGTGGCCAGTGCCGAACTCAGAAAGCAGCTACAGGAATTGAGTCAGCAATATCACATAAACTTCACCCGTTTTATTGAGGCAATGGGGGACTGCAAGCGGCGCAAGCATTTTGCGGTGCGTGACCCGGTGCAAAAAGCGATGACCGTTATCGGCATGAAAAACGGCAGTGTACGTTTACCGCTTAACGCCAGTGATTCGTACCTGGATCGCAATGCAAAGCTGGTCATTACCGCTATGAACTATTTCCGGAGTAGGGTGTTTTCTGGAGAAAGCCCTCTGCCAATTCCCCTTGTAACAGGAGTGAAGCGCTCGTCAGAGCGATTACCTGTGCAGAAATCATCGGTAACTGATCAGAAAATGGCCGAGGTCGTCAAACAGTTCGCTACCTTCTTTCTCACCACATGCGTAAAGGTAGACAGGGGAGGTATTGCCCATCAAGTGAACAGATACATAAGTGAGAACTGGCCGCGGGTTATGCAGCCGGACCGGTCGTGGAAGTCAGGAAAATTCTGGTAGACCGGCAAGATTGGTCTGGTAACAACATTCTGTTGTTAACGAAACGCACGAAATTCTCCATCCATAACTGACGCATTGGTAGTGGTCGGGCCGCGCAGGTGGGGTCGCGCAAGTATGAATAGTGAGCAACCAGAAAAAACAGTTGAATCCACCGAAACGCCTGACACTTTTTCGGCCATTTTTGTTCTGAAAAGATTGTCTGGTATGACAGTT
>JAQFVO010000394.1 GCA_027942505.1 Endozoicomonas sp.
AACCAAAATACGGAAAGAAATACGAAAGTTACGAATTCGGTGGCTTTGCTAATGGAATTTCTCGGGGCTGACAACGAAAATCAACTACTGGAAGATTTGTAACAGGCCGAGTTTAGCTGTGTACCTGAAATATTTTTGTATAGTACTTCTTCTTTCGCCGGAAGCCATTTGTTACAACGCACTTTGATTAAAATATCAATGATGAGGACTTTACCCTTTCGTACGTGCGGGAAGTAAAATAATTCAATCGTGGAATGAAATCAGCGGTAACATTAAAGCTTTTTTTGATGTTTGAAATGTTACCGCTATGTTGCGCGAATAAAATAAGACACAAATTGCAATGAATGATTCACAAATTAATGTGCTGTTGTCATGATTTTAATTTTGTCTTACCAACGGAAGACTTAATACCAAAAACTTCTTATAGGTTTGCGTGTACAGTAAAACGGAACAATTTCTAAAAGCATCACCTTTCGCTGAAGTAAATCAGTTCCCGGTCTTGCTGAATATGTGCGTGGAGCACGGGTCTATCGGGAGCCGGATGCGGTAGTTCCGCAAGTCCGGTTCTGAGGAGGAGTCTGCTCAGTTGACTGAGCAGGTCTACTCACCGGATGACAGAGGGAGGCGGCTCTTTCACCGTTGAGTACAGGGATTGCGCGAACCCCATCTGGCCGAGTTTACCTACCTGTTCCAATATTTGTGACTAAGAGATAGCCTGCCCGGTCCGGCCCGATAAGGCGGAGAGTGTCAGTTCCAAATATAAAGCTCACCAGCATTAATCTAAATCATTCTTAACCCCGTCATCGCTTTGTCTACACTCACCCTCCCGAGAATAATCTCTGAGTAGGCGTTTGGTACCGGTATTTTGTACTATGGTACTGGTTTACATATGAGCTCCTTTTGCAAGGCACGCCCTATCGACAGAGTTCAGATATTGATGGAGGTAAGCTATCTCAATCCATTGGCAATAGCTCCCATCCGTTTACCGGTCAGTACAATGGCCAGTGCCATACCATCGATAATCTCCAGCGCTGCCTGATGCAGGCCGTGAAAGACGGCGGGTGTGTAGATAGCCTACGGTTCACCGGGGCCAACATCAGCAGCACCGAAACGGCGGGTGTCGTTGCCTGTAAAATTTTGGACAATGCCCTGGCCAGTAATATTCAGGTTGAAGATGCTTTTGTTGCTACCAGCGGTGAAGAAAAGTTTGCGGGTATAGGTGCTGGGTATGTGCACGGGGCAGTGACCAACATGACGGTGGTCAACGGCACGGTCACGACCTCCGGGGTCGAGGCCCGCACCGGTATTTCAGCTGGGAAACTTGAGGGTAAAAACAGTGCCGTTACGGGCACTGGGGCATTGAACAGCGAGGTTTCAGTCTTGGGTAAAGATGCAGACGCCGGTATTGGGGCTGGGCACGTAAAGCAGGGCACCGTTAACCACACCATGGCAGGGTTGAGGTGCTGAACGGTCGGGGAGACGGGATCGGGGCTGGTTATGCAGAACGCGCGCGGTGTCGTTGCCAAAACCACGGCGGCGTACTGCCGCGTCAAGGACATAGTTTACGGATCAGATGATGGAACTGGATTATCTGCTTCTGCTATCGGCGTAGGGCTAGCCACAGACGCAGACGTTTTCGACACTGTTGCGGTTCATTGCGAAGTTGAAGTCAAACGGGGAAGTGGAGCTGGCATTGGAGTTGGAAGAAGGGGAAAAGTTGGGGGCAGGTCTTTCCTTGTGCAAATATCTTTACTTATCAATAAAACGTCAATTGTTGTGCATAATGAAAGACTTGGCCCTGATTTCCCGAAGAAAACTAAGAGATAACTGGCGGACAGCCATGATTGCAGAAATTATGCCGAATAAGGCGCGAACTCGTCGTCATCAAACAGGGTATAACACGGCTCGGTATTTGTTGTTGTCACCATAAGCGTGCACATGAGCTGATAATACAGCGGTGCATCCTCATTCACCCGGCTAACCGTTAACTGCAAATCTGCTGTTTGTTTAATCAACCGATGGATATCTTTTGTCAGGTATCGTGGGCAATAGCCAATCACTTCGGGTGTGTCGCTGGTACGAATTGCCAAAGCCATAGGGTCTGCTGGATTCTGAAAATCCTGCATGAGCAAAAGTGAATCATCCGGTTGCAATGTTTTAATTCTGGCCCGGGCCGATTTTGATACGTAGCGTACGCCATGCACAAAGAAATCCATAGCGAAGGAGCCTGCGGAGTTTGGCTGCACCTCGGGGAAAACCTGTAAATTATCCGTGCTCTTAATTCCGCCGGTTTTAGCCAGAATAAGCAGCGGGCAATAACTTTGCCCCTCCATACCCAGCCAGGATAATAACAGTTTGTATTCAGGCCGACGTTTTGACAGCAAACGGTTAGCAAACAAGGGGAATAGCTGTTCAGACTGATACAGCTTGGTTAAATCCTCCATGCCCGTAAACGGGATGAAGCGTTCGCACTGACCTGCGCCACGAGTGTACTGAAACTGGTAGTAGTTGCCTTTTTGAGTCAGCTTTCCCACAGTATGCCAGTACCTTTCTAGCGGGTCCTGCCAAGCTAAAAACAGGCTGTTTACTTGCGAGCACATAACAAGCTCCTTCTATTTTCGAAAATCATTTGCTCGGCAAACTTTATGGCTGTCGGGGTCGTAACCTCTTCAGGTATTCGTTGGAGTATCAGACTAACCTCTTCCTCCTCCAGTAGGCTGAGTTTGTCCAGCCAGAACTCTGAGGCTTGCGGCTGCATTTCACTGGCAATTTTAAAAGCATCCATGGTTTTTAATGATTTGTTGTCAGTTTTGGATTTATAGAGCGCACATCTGGCTTTTTCTACATAGGCTCCAACTGAAAAGCCCCGGTCTTTTGTGGACAGGCGTTTCTGTCGAGTTTCATCCCGCTCGGTACAACCAAGGCTAGACGCGTGATCGTAGGTTGGGCAAAGATATTTTTTACCGGTAATGTCATTAAGCAATATCGCCCAGTTTTAATGGTGTCGATCCTGATTGCTGATCAGCGCATCCAGCATCAGATAGCCGACAAATACGCCTTTTGCATCCATAAAATCCGGAAAATTGCCCTGCAACGATGGCAGAATGTCACTCTTGCATGTTTCAAGAATGCCCATCACCCGTGTGACGGTATGCTCCCTGACCCGCACAAACCGCCGTTGATCGTTGCCAGGATTGGTATTGTCAGGATAGGTATTGTCACTAGACATAAGCAACTGGTTACCGAGCACCATACGCCATTCGGTACGATCCGTAATGATGCTCGGGCTGGTAACGCCAATATCGCCCTGAAAGCGAGCGATTTCATAGGTGGCATGGGGAATGTTCAGCCTGACGCACAACTGCTCTGCCACTTTTTCAGACCAGTGTTCGCCGGTTAGCGAGCGTGACTTTTTAAACAGCCATTTTTGCTCCTGCCATGTGTACCAGGATTTTACTTTGGTGCCGAGATCTTCCGGTGAATCCATCTCTTCCCTGATCTCGATGATGCGGTAAGGCGTTGTCACGCTGGGATTCCTGACTTTGAGTATTTTCCAATCCTGAAATGAGCCTGAAAAAAGCGTAATCCAGTGATTTCAGGCCTTTCGTTCAAAATTGGTTTTAAACAGCGATTCTCTGGCGGACTGAAGTTGTTCTGCCGCCTCATTATCACTCATTGATTCGGCCTTTGACTCAAGTGCATGTGGCGTAGTTCCTTCCTTCAAATATTGTTCCCAGCCAGGTAAGGATTTCAGCTTTTCATAAGGCGTCATCATGTTTTCAACGGTACTTCTTTTTTCTCTTAACCTTATAGCATAAACAGCCACTTCAGGATAAAAGCAAGGTCTATGATAATTGATGTACGGTGTCAGGTAGTTTTTATTAAACTCGATTACCAGTTCTGCATGAAGTTTCGGGATGTGAGCGTAACCCAACATTTTTCTGACGATGGCACCATTTTTGACTCAACAGGTGCATTGTCGTTTGTTTTACATGGTCTCGATTTTGTGAACCTTACATGAAGACTGTCGAGTAACGCTGCGGCACGATAGTTGATGTATTCAGAACCGTTATCGGAGTGAAATGCCTGTAATTCAAAGGGAAATGCAGCCAGTAGCTCTTCAAGTACAGGTATCAGAAACACCTTATTGATTTGTTCGACGAAACACACCACCTCGAACTGCGTGACTTCATCTAACGCGTTAATGTGATACAACCCTTTTACCTTGTCCCGGTCTCCCTAATGAACCGTATCCATCCTGATAACACTCATCTTTTGAGTTCCAGTCAGGTTCCTGGTTTGTGGCTGTCTGTAGTAGTTCCTCTACCTGGTCTAAGCGTTTTGATAAGCCGTGTGTGCATGATGATTTTCATCCAATGATTTTGGTCAAAAGATCAGAAATTACAGGCTCATTTCATGTTGGAAATAAGGTCTCCCTTCAGGCTTATTTCATATTGGAAGAGACCTCCAAGGTGGACGTGCAGTTTTGAGCCCGGCGGATCATTGACGGGAGAAGGCTCAAGAGTGAGACGCTACCGCCCACAGATTATTCCATTGTCGTTTATAACGCCGGGGAGCATGGTTCCAGTTAGCTCGGGATACAACTCATCTAAGTTCTGAGGTTGTACTGGGGTTGAGAGTGTTGGTGCTAGCACCCCAAGCACTTCAGTCGGCTACTTCTAACCTCATTGTGGCTGTTTGCGCAAAAGTAGCGCCCATATGGAAAGCTGTGACACGGGGCGTGGTTTGTCTTTTCTGTCTAAAAATAACTGTCAGCCAAAGCATTAAACAAGACACAGACCGTCTTGGACAATGGTCAGCCAGGGAAAATACAACCAAAACCCAAAAATCGCTGTAAACAAAAAAGCCTCTTCGTCTAAAGAGGCTTCTAGCCCTATGATTTTCATAGGAAAATTTGGTGCCGGCACCAAGAGTCGAACTCGGGACCCTCTGATTACAAG
>JAQFVO010000745.1 GCA_027942505.1 Endozoicomonas sp.
GTTTTTTCACTGGTATCACAATCTCATCAAGGCAGAACTTTTTTAAAGGGTTTGACGATGACCTGTCTGTAAACCCCAGCCTCAACGTAGGGGTCGGCGTCTGCCCATGCCCGGGCCTGAGCCAGACTGGAAAACTCCGCCACCACCAGACTGCCGGTAAACCCGGCCTCTCCTGGCTCATTGCTATCAATCGCCGGGCAAGGGCCGGCCATCACCAGCCGCCCCTCATCCTGAAGCTGGCGCAGCCTTGACAGGTGTGCCGACCGGGCCTCCATGCGCAGAGGCAAACTATTGTCAACATCCTCACTGAACACCACGTAGAGCATCTACTTCTCCTCGGCTTGAATATGCTTTGAAATGACCAGAAACTGACCAATGACAAACAAAAACGTCAGAATCAAGCTGCCGAACACCTTAAAATCCACCCAGATTTCATGGAAAGTGAACGCCACAAAAAGGTTTGCAGCCCCCAACAGCGTGAAGAATATGACCCAACTGATGTTCATCTTCAACCAAATACTTTTGGGCAGGGTCAGGGTGTGCCCTATCATCCTCTCCAGCAAGGTCTTTTCACCAATAAACTGACTGGCCAGAAAAGCCACGGCAAAAATCCAGTTAACAATTGGCGCCTTCCACTTTAAAAAAGCTTCATCATGGAAAAACAGCGTCATACCACCAAACAAAATCACGGCCACAAGCGTGATGGCATGATTTTTTTCCAGCTGGCGATTTTTCAGGTACAGACCGCCATACACGACGATGGATGATGCCATCAAGACCAGAGTAGCGCTGAACGGTCCACCAACCTCGTACTGCTCAGCGCCCAGGCTGATCATGCGCGGGTCCATTTTATAAACGACGAAAAAGAGAATTAACGGGATAAAGTCGATTAGTTGCTTCATATCAGGCCAATTAAAAAAATACCAGGCAACAGCTCAACAGACGAAGCGAGATAACCGTAAGACTATTGACGTTTACTAAAGTTGACTCAAACCAGTCGCGCACCTGATTGTACTAATCACCGGCAACACTGAGCACACTATGAAACATCAACAGCCCCTGGCCAATAACGATCCGAGAGTTTGAGCCTGCCGACAATAACAGTCAAACTACATGATAAACCAATTGCATTTACGGGTAAGAGACAATTTTGACCATCATTGATCTACACAGCCACACCACCGCGTCCGATGGCACACTCGATCCTCTCGAGCTGTGCCAAAGGGCGCAGGAGCGTGGCGTGCATAGCCTGGCCATCACCGATCACGACACCGTTGCCGCCCACCAGTTTCTGCGCGAATACACCGCACAGATTGATCTGCAACTGATTACCGGCATCGAGCTGTCCAGCACATGGTCCGGTGCTGAAATCCATATTGTCGGCCTTAACTTTCCTCTCAACCACAACGATCTGGCCATGGTGGTCACCGCTCAAAGCGACGCCCGTCGCCAGCGTTCACTGCATATTGCCGAGCGCCTGGCTCGCCGACTGCCTTCATGGCAGAGTGAGCAGATATTCCAGCAAGTTCTCGACAGCGTCGTTGCGCAGCAAAAAAGTAGCCCTCACGGCTTTACCCTGTCACCTGAAGAGGTGCAAATTGGCCGCCCACACTTTGCCCGCTGGCTGATCAGCCAGCAGCTCTGTCAGGATATGGACAGCGCCTTTCGCAAATACCTGGATAACAGCAAGATTGGCAACCTCAAAGCCTTCTGGCCGAACATGAGCCAGGCCGTGGCCTGGATCAGGGCACTGGGCGGTATCGCCGTTCTGGCCCACCCTGGCAAATATGGCATGACCGCCACCAAGCTGCGGGCCCTGATCAAGGACTTCAAACTGGCTGGCGGACACGCCATGGAGGTGCAGGGCGGCAACACTCCACATAGTCAGATTCAACAGATGGCCCGTTACTGTCGCGAGTTTAATCTGATGGCTTCGCAAGGCAGCGACTTTCATAACCCGGACTACCGGTGGGTTGATATTGGCCGTCTGCCGCCCTCCTTGCCCGAGGGGCTGACGCCAGTCTGGTCAAGCTGGTGTTAGCCGGCTTTCAGGGAAATAAAGGGCAGTAAACACCAACCTTCAGCTCTGCCTGGCACAGATTATCTGAGTTTTTTGGTCACGGACCACTCTCAAATACTTCTGCATAACAGCTGTCGATGCTATGATCCACCGTCGCCTGAGTGCATGGCGCTGCCGTCGGACCAGAGCTATCAGCCGGGAAATTCCCCATGAACAGAGACTTTCCTCCAAGAAAACTTATCTTTTGTGCTCCGGACGACTATAAAAGAGTGTGACTTCAGGACGGTACTTAACTGGTTGTAAGCGGAGAGTGCTCTTCTCCAACTCACCAAACCGTGGCCGACAGAGCCTGAAACAACAACGCAGAGCACATCACGCCGACAATCGCCATGAGCCAGTTTTTCCAGATTCATCCCGATAACCCCCAGCCAAGGCTAATCCGCCAGGCCGTTGAGATCATTTGTAACGGTGGCGTTATTGCCTATCCCACCGATTCGGCCTACGCCCTGGGCTGTCACATGGGCGATAAAAAGGCGGTGGAGAGAATCCGGCAAATTCGTAAACTTGACGATAAACACAACTTCACCCTGATCTGCCGTGATCTTTCTGAGCTGGCTACCTATGCCTTCGTTGACAACAGCCAGTACCGGATGCTGAAAAAACACACCCCGGGGCCTTACACATTTATTTTGAAAGGTTCCCGGGAGGTTCCACGCCGGTTGATGCACCCGAAACGCAAAACCATCGGTATTCGGGTACCACAGTGCGTCATTATCAATGCCCTGCTTACCGAGCTTAATAGCCCCATAATGAGCTCCACCCTACTCCTTCCCGGCGAAGAGTTGCCTATGACCGACCCTTACGATATTCGTACGACGCTGGAGTACCATATTGATCTGGTTATTGACGGTGGCTTCCGGGGCATGGAAGCAACGACGGTGATCAGTCTGCTGGAGGATGTGCCACAAGTCCTGCGCGTTGGCAAGGGTGACCCGACCCCTTTTCAGGTCGGGTAATACCTGGTAGACATTGAGCATCTGTCTATTTGTTTGAAGCACAAAAGAAAAGCTCTTCTTCGTGCTCTTTGCCGTGAAAATAAATTGCCACGGAGGCACAGAGAAGAGAAAAAAAGCTTTTCCTCTGTGTCTGGGTGACTCTATGGCAAAAGCTTTCATGACAGAGGGTGACAAACCACCGTCATGAACATTTGTGACTCAATCTTTAACTTCCGGAAGCAGGGAGCTGGTGTTTGATGCCCAGAGCCCTGCTTATATCTCCACATCTTTCGATGACTTGAGCGTTAATTTAGCGCTGATATTTACCGAACGCCTACCGAATATGCTTGGCGTGTGCACCTCACTGCAACCACCCGTGCAATGCATCTGAAAAAATGGTCTAGGATTGTGCTTCCAAACACAGTCCGTTTGCTTATTGTCGCTGTCACGACAACAACAATGATCAGTCCAATAGCTGCCTTTGCGCTGCAGTCAGGAATACTGTTGACCATGCCCCAACTATCAACAAACAAAAAGAAAGCCGGAAAAATCACAACAAAGATACTCTTGATCATCATGGGTGCTTGCTGGCCGATGCTTAACGTCAAGGCAGAGATTGGTCTTGAAAATACCTTTCAAACGTCACTGCAACATTTCGTCCAGGCTTATCCCGTCACGGAAGAGCACACTGAACCGGTTGACAACAAAACCCTGGAGCCCAAGACCATTTTATCGGCCATAGTACTGACTCCCGGCGAGAGAAGGAAAGTGTTGCTACAAGCACTGGCCCGGACTGCCGGTCCTGATCAGGCAAACAGCATTCTGAGTCAATACGCGGTCAAAGACCTGGACCTGCTCAGCGGCTCCACCCAATCCCCTGAACAGAGTCTGCTCAAGGCACTTGGTCAGACGACAACGGTTTGCGGGGAGATCATGCTGGCCAACCTGCTGCTGACCCCAACCACTGATATCAACCTGCTGCAGCAAAGGCAGGCAGCCATACAATATCTGCTCGACCAACCAGCCTTGATGCTTGAGTTAAAGACCTATTTACAACGCTTTGCCGACAACGAGGATGGCATACTGTCCCTGTTTGACCCCTCCGACACGATCTACAAAACCGTGTTTCAAATCCTCGATGCCACCACCCACATCGGCCTGAATCCAACGACCAGTAACGGCAGAGAAGCATCTCGCCGGTTCATTGAAGGTCTCAACCTGATCAGCGTTGGGTTGATGCCATTGGTGTTACTCCACCTTTCTTGGAACCAGATAATGCGGGAAGGTGTTCGCAACTATACGCCATATGTTGTTAATACATTGACCCAGCACCCACTGAAGGCAGTGGTTCTGGCCAGCCTTTACGGGTTTTCGGCCTATATGACTCAGCGCAACCTCAGCCGGGAAATGGATTACTATACCTACGTGATGGAGCGCAGCCAAAGCCCGGG
>JAQFVO010000446.1 GCA_027942505.1 Endozoicomonas sp.
GCTCCGGTAAAATAATCACACCCATGGCACAGGGATTGTAATCAGCAGTGGCATTTTTCCACGAATTCCTATTCAATTCATCGACCACTTCTCCAAGAGCCGCCTTGATTTCTACCGGAGACTTCAAGTCAGCACCCGATTGCACCAGTTCTGCGACCACATCATAGTGATCATTGATGATGGCAAAAGCGATCGGTGGAAAATGGTTGACGGTCCGCATCCTTTTGCAGCACGACATGTTCACGCGAAAGCCATCAGGATCAGCGCCGCCAGCCAGTAGCGCCCTGACGGTACGCAGATTTCCGTAACTTGCTGCCCGGTGAATGGGGGTGCGATAACTGCGGTCCGCACGCATGTTTGGATCAGCCCCGGCCTCCAGCAACATCTGGATAAGATCCGGATCATCATGGATCGCTGCATAGTGCAGCGGTTGCACCCCCTCGTAATCGTGCCTGTCAATCGATGCACCAGCCTCTATCAATGCCTGGGCTATCTCTATATCCCCTTTCAGGCACGCATCTTGCAGCGGTCCGGGGTTAAATCCACCATCCCGATAAGCCTCAGGATTTGAGCCTTTCTTCAGCAGAGCTTTTACTGCCTCGGTACGACTCATGCAAACGGCCAGATGTAATGGTGTATGACTCAGGTATTGAATGTCAGGGTCTGCTCCCATCTCAATAAGATTGTTAATAACTTCAACATGCCCTACCGCTGCTGCACAATGTAATGCTGAGCCAACTTCATCTTTTATGCAATTGACGATTCGTGGATTTTGTATGATCAGGGCGCGACAGGCCTCCATATCTCCAGTACGAACCAACTCATGCAGCCGGTTTACCTGAAACACCTCTCTCTTCTCGTGTTCTGATAGTGGCGGATGATAACGACAGTCTCTAAGCGGGCGAATGTTATTCATGACGATCAAGAACCTCCAGAGATGTAAGCACTATTGAATCGTCCATGACGCTACTCAGTTATGCAGACAAACCAAGCTTTTGTGGGGAATTAGCATAGACAAACCAGCCACTTTAACAATGTAA
>JAQFVO010000513.1 GCA_027942505.1 Endozoicomonas sp.
GCCATTTCACACTATTGCCAGGCATGACGGGAGTGATCGATATTGTGACTGGAACCAGGAAGGTAATTGACTACCTCTTGATGCCCTTTGTCCGCAATGGGATGTCTGTTTCCTGACACTCCCCGCCCTATCGGGCTATCTCTTAGTAAATTCTTTTAGGGTGGACATTAAACTTACCCCTCCATTATCAATGGCTTTCGGATGGAACCACGAAGAGCACAAAGAAGAGATTTTCTTTTCCTTCGTGCTCTTCGTGTCCTTCGTGGTTCCATCTTTAACTTCCCGAAGCGGGGAGTAGGCGCTTAATGTTTACCGTAAGAGTAAATTCTGTACTTGGCTTATCCTTTTTGGCTCTTTTGAGAGTCTCCATCGTAGCGTCTCCTGTTGAATCCACTGAAGGTGACCATGGATTTCAGACAACTCTTGGCATCACCCCTCCTTGAAGGCGAACGCTGGTGATCGGACGCTGCCTGTCCAGGTGTGGGGTTGGATGTCCTGTCATAGCCCTATTGCGTACATAAGTTTAAATTATTCCGTTGTATATTCCTGTTCGAGGCCTGTATAAAATCCACGCACATGTCCCTGACAAAATTTTGAGGTAATCATGGGCGTAGTCGACGATGCTATTGTACTGAGAAACAAGCTGACGTCTGAAAAAGGGTCTGCTGTGCCGGAAGAGTTTTCGGGAATATCAAAGAAGAAAATTTCTGAGGTGCTTCAGAGAATTGACCGAAAATCACCTGACATGGTGGATGCTGTTTTTGCTCTCCTGGATACTCGCTCCAACTGGTTCAGCAAGGCACCTATTGGCGCAACATTTAAAGATGGTGCAACTACAGCTCACGTTGGAGCACATATTGGCATTTTACAAAGGGGCCAGAATACCAAGCTTGATCGTGAAGGACGGGATTACTGGCTGAAACCTCTTTGGGAAATTGGCGCTATTGAGAAGGTAACTCTGGAAAGTAAAACACGACAGTTTATTAATGGTCATGTAAAGGCAAAGTCACCTAACTCGGCCTATCGGCTGGCAGATAAGTTTATCCAGATTCTAAGTGCTCCCGATGGTCAGTGGCAACCAATGTTCGATGCGTGGATCAGGGAAGATGAGGTCAAAGAGCGCCTTTCATTGCAGGCAGAATTGGCAGAAAGAGACCGAAAACTGGTGGATAACAGCCACAGTAATCTGATTAGTGCCAGCCATGAAATTTATGCACCCCGCTTTCTACCTGAATATCAGTTGATTTATATTGATGACGGGGATGGTGATCGCATTACTGAGGCACAAAAAGAAAAATTAACAGAAGCGGGGTTGAGTCTCACCTTGGCGGATGCAATGCCCGATATCCTTCTTTGGAATCCGAGTACTGATTTTCTTTGGGTCATTGAAGCAGTGACCAGCGATGGTGAGGTCGATCTACATAAAAAAGCCTGCTTAACTGTCTTTGCGGAAAAGCATGGAAAAGCAGGTGTTGGATTTACAACCACTTACCCCACCTGGAGAAAGGCGGCTGAGCGTCAGGGCAGATTGAAAAACCTTGCCAATGATACCTGGCTGTGGATTCAGGAAGATCCATCAAGGAATATTCATATCCTGCAAGTGTGATCCGCTGACTGAAACAAGACTGATACCCGACGATTAATCTCATCCTGAGATGGCAGCGAGTTCACTCCATGCCCCAATGCTTGCAACTGCTCTGTTGTCGGGTAACGCAAGCTTCTCAGGTCAGTGGCATTGACTTGGGTGTGGCCGTTAAATTGCCGAAAATATTGATCAACGATGGTGCTATTCAAAAACAGCCATAAGCCTCTGGCAATATCAACCGGCAACGGTTTACCCAAGGCATGAAAATAGTTGGTTTTATTCTCAAAGCCAACGACGTCTACATCGGCGACAGATGGTTCATAAAGGGAGGCGACAATCCGGCGTTTTTCCTCTTTTGCCGTCAGCCGTCTGGTCAAAACATAAGTGCCGTTGGGAACCATCAGTTTGGCGGTTTGGCTGTTGTTAAACAGGGCATTCGGCTTTTTTAAGTTCTTTATTGGCCATACGACAGAACCGTTTTTTAAGTGCATAGGATAAATTAAGGGCACAGTCTTGGTTTCGGGCTCCATCCTGAGGTTATCCCGGGTTCTGAAATCCACCACTTTGCCGGTACTGACATCAAGACCCAAATCAGACAATGAGCAAGGCAACCCACCCACCTTAACAGCGATATCAGCTTCTTGTTCTGTGGTCACAATATGGATAAAACGGTCTGGATTATCAGGGTTAACCACTTCATGGAAAGGAGTGATTCGAATAATCGGGTTCTGGTCTTCAGCGCACGTGCTGGATGAAATTTCCACATCACCCTGTTGCTCCCCCTTTACCAGATGGAAAATTACATTTTCCTGCAAGACTTTGTCGCCTTTAAACGCCTTCGTACGGCTGTTGAACACACGGATTTTCTTCAGTGCAGTATTCTCTAAAAGGATATTCCTGAATCCCTTAAAGTATGGGCCATTACAAAAACTACGTGGCGTAATGGCGACCAGCTCACCACCGGGCTCAAGAAGTTTGATCGCTAATGCAACAAACGCGGAATAGAGGTTGCCTGTCTCAATGTCGACCTGTTGGAGTAGTTTTCGATGGTGACTTTTACTACCGATTTTGAAATAAGGCGGATTAAGAATCACCTTGTTGTAACGGGTTATAGGGGTTGCATCGACAGAAATCGCCTGCAACTGATTGACGGCGCTTACAATAAAATCAGCCTGGATAACATTACTGTGCCATTGAATCTGTTGCTTTCTGGCAACCTCGGCAAACAGAGTCATGCTATCGTACAGATTGTTAATCAGAACCTTGTCGGTTTCATAGGCGGTTGCAGTAATTTTTTTTACGTTGCCTTCCTGAACCACTCTTTGCAAAAACGCTGCGGTCAACGAACCAACACCGGCCCCAGCGTCCAGCAATGAGACATCACCACTGAGATTTTCAAACATAGATGCCAGCAGCTCAGCTGTCGGAGCGGGTGTCATGTACTGCCCTTGCTCGCTCCGTTTGGCCTGATCAAGTTTCAGAGCGGCTTGTTGCCGAATATCTTCGATAGTATGTAACAAATCTCTGAAGTCTCCATGCTCTGCTGGCGGTAATGAATCTGAAGGGGCAATCGGTACAAGAAAAGCCAGACTGTATAAAAAAACAGTCAAAACATAACGGCAAAGGCAGCCGGAAGCAACCGGGATTTTCATCATTTGAATTATCTATCGCTTCGACAGAACATTTATTCTAGCTGTTTAATATATGCACTTTAGTTTTGCATTGTTAACAGAACGCCTCCCCTTCACTTGGGCCGGCCCCCCCTGTTCCACCCGAATGATAAAGGCAGAAAATTAGTAACACGTGACACTCCCCGCCCTATCGGGCGAGGCTTCTGATTTCTCAGGCTGCAACCGGTGATAAACCGGATTTACCGGAGTGCCGGCCGCGCAAGCCTCCATCAGCAGAAACGGAATGCCCTTCCGCCTTTAATTTCAGGATGCCTTGCTGTCGAACATTTCCGGCAGCGTTAATATCCCTGTCGTGTATTGCACCACAAGGGCAAATCCACGATCGGATTTTCAAAGGCATTTCAGCTTGTTTCAAGCCGCAGACAGAGCAAGTCTTTGTCGATGGGAACCACTGGTCTATTTTGATCAGATGTTTCCCCTCCTGCCTTGCCTTGTACTCCATCTTGGTGATCAGCGATGACCAACCGGAATCGGAGATGGCTTTGGCAAGCCGCCGGTTCTTGACCATGTTCTTGACCCCTAGCGTTTCCACAATCACCGCTTGGTTTTCGTCAATGAGTTGTCTGGAAAGTTTGTGCTGGAAGTCATTGCGGGCATTGGCCACCCGTTCATGGGCCTTTGCCAGAAGTAATCGGGCTTTCGCCCTGCCTTTGGAGCCTTTGTTGCAGCGGGATAGCGCTTTTTGCTTTCTCCGCAGGTTCCAGTAAGCCTTTTTCAGGAATCGTGGATTGCCTGTCTTACAGCCATTGCTGGTGATAGCAAGATCGGTGATCCCCATATCAACGCCGACAATCTTTGCTGCATCAAGATCAGTTATTGGCTTTGGCTGTGCAACGCCATCATCGACAAGGATTGAGGCGTAACATTTGCCGGTTGTGTCACGACTTAACGTGATCGACTTGATTTTGCCAGTTATCTCCCGATGAACCTTTGCCTTGATTGGCGCACACTTGGGAACCTTGATCCAGTTGTCACCGGCAGAGACAGACATGCAGTGATAGCTACTCTGCCTGCCGTATTTTGATTTGAATCGGGGGAATCTCGCCTGCAACTTGGGATTAAAGAAGTTTTGATAAAGCGGTATCAAGGTTTATGGTGGCTTGCTGCAAGGCAATGGAATCAGCTTCCCCAAGCCAACCATAACGGCGGCTTTTCTTGGCTACAGCCAACAATGGTTTCAGATGCTTTCTGGGGGACAGATTTTGACCTCGAACCTTGTACCAGTGCGTCTTGATTGCCAGAGCTTTGTTCCAGACGAACCGCACCGCACCGAACTAGCGGTTCAGAAATTCCGCCTGCTCCTGTGTTGGGTAAATTCGTACTTTGGTGGCTCTTAGCATGGTTCGTATTCAGTTACGCCGACGTTGCATCATAGCTGCAATGTCAGAAAATGACAGTCGGAAACATCGCAATCGTTTGATGACGGAGCGCTCCGCCTATCGGCTACGCACTCCCGTCTTGTATCCCCGCCTGATCGGGTCGGGCCGCGCAGGCGAGGGTTTACGACGATTTTGCTAAAGAGCCCCCTAACCAATTCGCACACATGGAATCTCTAACCGTTTGTTATTCGACCTCATGGAACGAACTCTCTGCCAGCACCTCACCCTCGTCAGCAGGACGCCTGCGCTTCCAGCGACGGTGGCTCCACAGGAATGTTTCCGGCTGCTCCCGGATGGCCTCTTCAGCGGCTCTCACATAAGCCTCGGTTATTGGGTAGTGAGTATCGTCACGAGTCCGTTCGCAGGGTGCGGCCAATGGTTTGAATTCAACCTCATAATACCCCTGGCAAAGGCGTCGGCACTGGGC
>JAQFVO010000756.1 GCA_027942505.1 Endozoicomonas sp.
ACTCATCTTATTCAGTCCACAGTAGTGGTTTGAGAAGCTTTATTGTGGCTGTTCAAGATGAGTTCTGCACTGGGAGTTCTGCTTTACTGGGCTTAATGTATACCCTAAGAGCATATGCTAGTGACAATCTTAAACAGGACGAAAAATTCATCCTTAAAGCAGCCAGAGAAAACCCGCAGGTACTGGAGGAATTAATAAGTAAAAATATAAATCACACACCTTACTGGAATATCAAAAAGAAATTGATAAATGAAAAAATAAATACTCCAGACCATCAATTATTCCGGGTCCAACTGGCAGAACACTGTTGACCTGAAAATAATGATTAATCTCCCCCACTGGCGATAAGAGGGTGTCACAAAAGGCTCTGAAAAGAAGGGAACCACTAAGAGCACGAAGGAAAAGAAAAGCTCTTCTTAGTACTCTTTGTGTGCCTTGTGGTTCCAATTCAAATCTCTCAACCTGTAAGTAGCTAACCATATGAAATCATATGGCCAGCTACTTAACTATCAAGGATAAATCACTTCATGTGAGAGACGCAGTATTGCACAAGAATTGATCAGCAAAGGCGAAAGTATACATTTATCTGGAATAGATGAAACTTTATATCGTGTCGAGTGTCGAATATTCGGGAGTAACACTTCAACTCTGGACAAACAGGATTGTGATGTCCTGAATTGCCAGCTCGTCAGCTTCTCACGACTGGCCCGACTACGAATTTTTATGGGTCGTTATCACAATAATGGACAGCATCTCTAACATTTTTCAATCTGTCTTCGGGCGACGCCAGAACGAACAACAGGCTGGTGCAGTTTCGTCACAACGGGTTCGCAACACTGTCGTTAATCGTTTTTTTCGGCAATCGACCCAGTTTGATAAAGAGAGACCGATCAGCCTTAAAGAGATCAACTCTCGCCTGGTATCGACCGTTTTTGACCACAACCAAACCTTTGAAGTGAGCGACCGAACACCAACCAGTGACGATGTATTTGACTGGTTCATCAACAGCAATCATGCTTCTGGCTTATATCGAAGAGCCATAGAGACCGGAGACCATGTCGTAGAGAGCTTTTACAGAGAGTCCGGTATTGATATCAATCAGGCCGATCCAAAGACCGGTAATACCCCCCTGATGTTAGCAGCCAGATCCCACCAGCCAGCACTGACTCAATGCTTAATCGCAGAAGGGGCTGAAATTCTGGCCGTGAATGTACGTAATGAAAATGCGTGTTACCAGGCGATAAGTCGGTGCCGCGCGGCTGGCTATGATAAAAAGCCCGCCTATAAGACCATAAAGACACTGCTTGATGCCGAGGGACTACCCGTTTGGACTGAAAATGTAATGAATATTGTTTTCACTCAAACCGACCGGAAAATAGCTGAGTTATTTCTTGATTTTCCGATTAGCTTCTTCAAATACATCGTAACGGAGCTGGCCAACAGCGAACGGTCTGACAACCCTGAAATTCTCAGGGCAATTTTATCCAGGTACCCCGAGCTGGTGAATGTAAGAGATGATAAGCAGATGACCCTGTTGATGATTGCTGCCAGCCTCAACAACCTTCCTGCCCTGAAGGTATTACTGGAACAACCACGCATTGATATTGAAGCCTCGTGCCTGGAGATGATAACCGGTTTTAGCAAGAAGTGGACGGCATTTAACTTTGCCTTTGCGAATAGCCATATTGAGAGTGCACAACTTCTTATGCGCCATGGTGCCCGCAAGTTTTTCCCACCTCCGAATTTGCAAGAGATCTCGCATACGAGATTAATGAACCACCTCAAAAATCTGGCGTTCATTTTTTGTAATATTACGTTTTTTGCAACTGTAGTATTTCTGTTCCATCCAGAATACCAAAATTACGAACTGGTAGGCCCTGCAATTGCACTTCACCTGTTAGCGTGGGTGCTGTTTTATTTCAGCACCCGTCAAATGCACTTGGAACCAGGAGAAAGTTCATTGCAGTTTATGGAATAACTCAGTTAACGAACGATCTTTATCGTGACACGAACAGTCTGACTCAAGAGGACCCCTTGTGCTTTTCCCGGCAGTGGTCTTTTACAAAAATAGTTAGTTTACGGGTCACTGTAGCTCTATTAGCTTACCTGAGTGCGTTGATCGATCACCACCTCTCCGGCCTGATGGACAGGTATCAGTGCCTTCTGAATAAGCATTGGAAGTAGAAGATGATTAATAGCGTATACAATCTCCTGCACCGTAATCGGCCCCTGGATCAAAACAACCCAAAGCCCAATCAATTTTCCTCACAGAGAGTACAGAACATAATCGTTGCCCGATACTTAGGCAGGACACTGCATATGCTTCAGGAATACCCTGCCGAGTTGAAAAAAGTCAGAGAACGACTGACATCAACCGTTTTCGACCGTGACAGGCTATTTCAAATATCTGACCTGCCACCAACCGATGACCAGATCTTCAACTGGTTCATCAAAAGTGACTTTACCCCCAGACTGCACAGAAGAGCTATTGAAGCGCGGGACCTGTGCGTGGATGACTTTTTTCAAAAATCTGGTGTTGATGTAAACAAGGCCGATGAAACCACCGGCAATACCCCCCTCATGCTTGCTGCCAGGTCACACCAACCTGTAGTGGTCAGTCGCCTGATGCAAACAGGCGCGGATACTCTTGCCAGAAACCGTGAGGGGAAAAGTGCTCTTGAACAGGCTATATGCCAGTACCAGAAAACAGGTTATGAAAAACACCAGTTTCTGGCGACACTAAGACGACTGCTCTCTGATACCCGGCTTATTGATCAGCTCACCTATGAGACTATGAATTTTATCTTTAGCGAGACAGAGCGTGACGTAGCAGAACTATTTATCAACCAGACCGTGGTACCGCTACGCCCCATCATAACAGAACTGATCAACTCCAAACGACAAGAAGCCCCGAATGTCCTTCGGCTGATACTGTCAAGATACCCGGTTCTGGTTAATGAACGAGACTGGTCAGAAGATAATAAGACACCACTGATGGAGGCCGCTGAACATGGCAATCAGACAGCATTGTTGGCCTTACTGGAACAACCAGCGATTGATATTGAGGCCGTGTGTGAAATAACCATATGTCACAGGCCAACAAAATGGACAGCGTACAGCCTTGCCCTTGGCAATGGAAAAAATGATTGTTTAAAACTACTGGAGGATTTTGGTGCTCAAAAGATGGTTCATGATTTAGCAGCTATGGAGCGGCTACTGTCTCGCTTACAAGGACAAATGAAGCGCTTGATAGCAGAAACTTGCTTTTTAGTCGGCATGAATTTAATGGGACACTATCTTTGTTCATCAAGCACTGATCAAGTCATTCTTTACGTGGGCGGCGTTCTAATGATTGCGCCTGTCAATGAATGTATTTCGTTCTATCACGATGTTAACAGGTTAAAGAAGCTCATCACTGCGGCACAACAACGATTTCACCAGGAACAAGGCGCCCCTGCCATGTAGCGAGGGTGCCTCTTGCCTGCCAGGGTGCCACTAAAACTGCTTGAGAATTTTCTCCACACTCTCAGTTGCATCACCGAATAACATACGACTGTTTTCACGGAAAAACAGCGGATTCTGAACCCCGGCATAACCGGTTGCCATAGAGCGTTTAAAGACAACCACTTCGCCGGCCTCCCAGACCCGCAGTACCGGCATGCCGGCAATCGGACTGTTCGGGTCGTCTTGTGCTGCCGGGTTGACGGTATCGTTGGCGCCAATCACCAGTACCGTATCGGTATCCTTAAAGTCGTCGTTGATTTCATCCATCTCTTCAACGATGTCGTAGGGAACCCTGGCCTCGGCCAGCAAGACATTCATATGGCCCGGCAAACGTCCGGCCACAGGGTGGATACCAAAACGCACCTTAACCCCACGGTCGCGCAACTTGTTGACCAGGTCGCGGACCAGGTGTTGAGCCTGGGCAACCGCCATGCCGTAGCCGGGGGTAATAATGACCGACGAAGAATTTTTCAGTCGCTCTGCCACTTCCTCTGCACTGACTTCAACGTACTCACCATCATCACCACCTTCAATCATGGTCCCCTCTTCCGTACCAAAACCACCGAGAATCACCGAAACAAACGAACGATTCATGGCTGCACACATCAAGTAGGAAAGAATGGCACCCGACGATCCCACCATGGCACCGGTAATGATCAACAGATTGTTGCCCAGCATAAAGCCGGTCATTGCCGCTGCCAGACCGGAATAGGCATTGAGCATGGATACCACCACTGGCATATCCGCTCCGCCAATACCAAGCACCAGAGTAACCCCGAAAGCAAACGCCAGAAGCGCAACCAGAACCAGTGCCAGAATGTCCTGCTGCTGCACATAAACCACACCCATGAGCACTGACAACCCCAAAATAGCCAGGTTGGTCCAGTGTTTACCAGGCAGCGATACCGGACGGCTGGATAGTTTGCCATGCAACTTCATGGCCGCAACCACCGAACCACTAAACGTCACAGCACCAATAATAATCCCGATAAAAATTTCCGAGCTATGAACCAGCTGCTCAGCAGATAAGGCCATAATCTGCAACTGTTGAACCAGGGAATCACTCATTTCCAAGGCACTGGCAAAACCAATCAAAACCGCTGCCAAACCGCCAAAACCATTGAGAATGGCCACCAGCTGGGGCATTTCAGTCATCTTGACTTTGGCCGCCAGGTAAAGACCCACCCCGGCACCAACAATCATACAGATCGTGACCAGAGTAAAACCGGCAATATGGGCATGAGCCAGCGTGGCCACCACCGCCACTACCATACCAACGATGCCGTATATATTGCCGTTTTTTGCCGTATCTTGTCGGCTCAGCCCGGCCAGACTCATGACAAACATCAACGCAGCCGCCAGGTAGGCCGCCACCAGTAATCCTTCAGACATAGCCAGCAACTCCTGTTAGTCCAGACGGAACATCTTGAGCATCCGCTGAGTAACAGCGAACCCACCCACAATATTGATGACTGCCACCGTAATGGCGATACCCGAAAGCGCCAGCACCATCCGGTTATCACTGCCAAGCTGTAACAGACCACCGACCACGACAATGCCACTGATGGCATTGGTAACGCTCATCAACGGCGTGTGCAGGGCCGAAGTCACATTCCAGATCACGTAATAACCGACAATGGAAGCCAGAACAAAAACCGTCAGGTTTTGCAGCAAACTGTCGGGGGCTGAATTAGCCATAAAACCAAAGATAATGGCTGCAACCGCCAGTAATGTTGGTTTGAGCCAGGCTCTTCGGGGAGGTTCTTCTTTTTCCTGCACCGCAACAACCGGTGACGGTGGTTCAGCTTCAACGACACTGACCTTAACCGGTGGCGGTGGCCAGGTAATACTGCCATCACGGATCACCGTCAGACCACGAATGACCTCATCGTCAAAATTAATGGTTATCTGACCGTCTTTTTGCGGACAGAGCAGCTTGACCAGATTCACCAGGTTAGTGCCGTACAGCTGGGAAGACTGGGTCGGCAGACGGCTGGGCAAGTCGGTATAACCTATGATCTTAACGCCATGAGCGACAGTGATCTGATCTTTCACTGTACACTCGCAATTGCCCCCGGTCTGAGCGGCCAGATCGACAATCACACTGCCAGACTTCATGGCCCTGACCATCTCCTCAGTAATCAGCCTGGGCGCTGGTTTGCCGGGAATCAAAGCGGTGGTAATGATGATATCCACCTCTTTGGCCTGGGCCATAAACAGAGCCATTTCGGCATCGATAAAAGCCTGACTCATCTCTTTGGCATAGCCATCAGACGTGTCCTGTTCCTCGACATAATCCAGCTCGAGAAACTCAGCCCCCATACTCTGAACCTGCTCTTTCACTTCCGGCCGGGTGTCGAACGCACGGACAATAGCCCCCATGCTGCCCGCAGCACCCAGTGCCGCCAGACCGGCAACACCGGCACCAATCACCAGCACCTTGGCGGGAGGGATCTTACCAGCAGCCGTGATCTGACCATTGAAAAATCGGCCAAACTCATGGGACGCTTCCACCACCGCCCGGTAGCCGCCTATATTGGCCATTGAGCTTAACGCATCAAGAGACTGGGCACGGGATAACCTGGGCACACTGTCCATAGCCAGAACATTTATACGACGCTGACTGAGTTTATCCATCAGCGCTTCATTCTGGCCAGGCCAGATAAAACAGGCCAGCGTTGCGCCATCCCTGAGCAGGGCAATCTCATCATCTACCGGTGCATTTACCTTGAGAATTACATCCGAATTCCAGGCCTGATCCCGGGCAACCACCTGGGCACCGGCCTGAATATAGGCATCATCGTCAAAGCTGGCTTTGACCCCGGCACCTTGTTCCACCACCACATCAAAACCGAGTTTTTGCAACTTGCCCACAGTATCGGGCGTTGCAGCCACACGATTCTCGCTACCCTGGACTTCACCAGGTACTCCTATACGCATAACGGCCACCACTTCAGGAAGCAGAATTAATAGTTATTGAGTTCTGATTCATAAGACACAGGTTAGTATCATCTGGGCAAGGAGTATGGGTTCTGCCCCCAATCAAAACTAGCGGAACTTTTACGGCTAAAGGCAGTGGTGTCAATACACTTTTTTCAGGGAAAAGGAGCCATAACCTCAAGGCCAGGCTTTGTGGGAGCTTCATTCAGTGAAGTTGAAAAGGTGTTTCAGTTGTTTTCTCTCAGACCGCGCAAAACACCGCAGGGTGCAAAAGCACCCTGTGTCACAGTTTACTCCTGGTCTTCCCACTTCAGGCTGCGCTCAACCGCTTTCTTCCAGCCTTTGTAAAGCGTGGCACGATGTTCGTCAGACATAACCGGAGTGTAGACGCGATCAACACTGACCTTGCCTTTCAGTTCATCAGTGCCGGCCCAGAAACCAACAGCCAAACCGGCCAGGTAAGCAGCCCCGGCAGCCGTGGATTCACTGACCGTCGGGCGAACCACGTCTTTGTTGAGAATGTCTGACTGGAACTGCATCAGGAAGTTATTGGCCACCGCACCGCCATCAACACTCAACCGCTGCATCTCAATGCCGGAATCCTGTTGCATGGCCTCGATCAGATCACGGGTCTGATAAGCAATAGCCTCAAGAGTAGCGCGTACAATGTGATTGCGATTGGCGCCACGAGTCAGACCAAAAATAGCACCACGGGCGTATGGATCCCAGTATGGCGCACCAAGACCGACAAAGCCGGGTACCACATAGACCCCATTGGTATCTGCTACCCGGCTGGCAAAATACTCAGTATCTGCCGCATCACGCACCAGCCCCAGCTCATCGCGCAGCCACTGAACGGAAGCACCGCCCATAAATACCGAACCTTCGAGTGCATAGTGAACTTTACCGTTAACCCCAAAAGCGATGGTGGTTAACAGACCATGCTCAGATTTCACCGGCTCTTCCCCGGTATTCAGCAACAGGAAACAGCCTGTACCGTAGGTATTTTTAGCCATCCCCTTGTCATGGCACATCTGGCCGAACAGGGCCGCCTGCTGGTCACCGGCGATACCCGCCACCGGAATACGAGTACCACCCTTACCGCCAATGTTGGTCTGGCCGTACACTTCTGAGCTGGACTTCACCTCGGGCAACATGCTCCGTGGAATATCAAGCACCTGCAAAATGGTGTCGTCCCAATCCAGACGGTTAATGTCAAACAGCATGGTACGCGACGCGTTGGTCATATCGGTGACATGGGCACGACCACCGGTCAACTTCCAGGTCAGCCAGGTATCTACTGTACCGAACAGCAGCTCACCGCACTCAGCGCGTTCACGGGCACCTTCTACGTTATCGAGAATCCACTTGATTTTGGTGCCAGAGAAATAGGCATCCAGAACCAACCCGGTGGTTTCACGCACATAACCCTCCAAATCGGCTTTTTTCAGCTGTTCGCATATCTCAGTCGTTCGACGGCACTGCCAGACGATAGCGTTATAGACTGGCTGGCCAGTATTTTTATCCCATACGACAGTAGTCTCACGCTGGTTGGTAATACCCAAAGCTGCCACTTCGTCCGGGCGAATATTGGTTTTGGCCAGCACTTCGGTCAGCACCGAGCTCTGGGTCGCCCAGATCTCCATGGGGTTATGCTCAACCCAGCCAGGCTGGGGATAGTACTGGGTAAACTCTCGCTGAGAGGTTCCGACAATGTCACCATCGTGATCGAAGATAATGGCCCGAGAGCTTGTGGTTCCCTGGTCCAATGCAACAATGTATTTCTTGCCAGTGGTCATTGCTTACCTCAAGAATAAACGTCCATTAGCAGGCGACTTTGCCCTACTTTACTGTATGCGGATAGAGATGCCGCCTTTCATGCTTCGACAGGTTAGTCCGGCGGCATTTTCACGAATCAAGCCGTCTTAATTTCACAGCCCGGGGTTGCACAGGCAACAGGCTCAACCTGACTACCAAGTAATCGCAGATAAATCCATGCGCCGGTCATGGCACCACAGATCGGTGCCACAATCGGCACCCAGAAATAAGGGTTAGCGCGGGCACCCGTAAGAGCGACATCGCCCCAGCCGGCAAAAAAGGCAAACAGTTTCGGCCCAAAGTCTCGTGCGGGGTTCATGGCAAAGCCGGTCAGCGGACGAAAAGATGAACCAATGACGGCGATCAGTACACCAATCAACAGCGCCGACAAGGCACCATTGGTCACCCCATTATTATCATCACCGATGGCAAGAATGCCGCACATCAACACAGCGGTAATGACGAACTCCACGGCAAAAGCCTGAAAATTATTCAGCGCAGCATGGGGATAGGTGGAAAAAATACCGGCGGTAGCCAGGCTCTGCTCAGAGCCGCGAATAATGTTGTTGGTCAACTCATAATCAGCGAAGAGACTACTGTACAAAAAATAGACCAGTGCTGCTGAACAGAAAGCCCCAAATACCTGCGCCACGATAAACGGCACTGTTTTTCGCTTGTCAAACCCTTTGAATACAGTCAGCGCCAGAGTTACCGCGGGGTTGAGGTGAGCCCCGGAAATACCACCGGTAACATAGATGGCAATAGCCACACCAAGCCCCCAGATGATGGAGACTTCCCACTGGCCCAACTCAACCCCGGCCAGCACCAGTGCAGCAACACAGCCAGCACCAAAAAAAATAAGCAGACCGGTGCCAAAAAATTCGGCAATGCATTCCCCAAGTAGTGATTTTTGCATAATGGCCACATCCAGCCGCTTTAAGCCGGCTCATGATTATTAATAAAAGAGTGTCGTTTAATGAAGAGATGGAGAAACCACTCCGGCGGGGATTCTTGCAAAGACAGCCAATCATGATCAACCATCGACTCTTGACTCAAATCAACCAAACCTTTGAAAGGATAAGGAGCACAGCAAAACCCGGAACATTGTTAAAAAAAGTTAACAAGTTATAACAAGCCCATTAATGCTATTGATCACAATCCGATCATCACTTGCTTCGCGAAAACAAACCGGTGTTCACTTTTGTTATAATCATGGCAACAGCTATTTTTTGCCTGATCTGCATCATTTTTTTGCCCCAGTCATTAACTTATAGTGCGTGCTGCGAACATAAACGAGCATGCAGAGCACATTCCATGAGGCGGATCGAGACCGACGTGGTCATTATTGGCGGCGGGGCAACCGGGGCTGGCGTATTGCGAGACTGCGCCCTGCGCGGTATGCGCACCATTCTGGTGGAAAAGGATGATATCGCCAATGAAAAGTGTCGCCATCAGTACTGGTGAGAGTGCCCTGGCTTCCGGTTCCATTGATGGGCTCGGTTTTGACCAGGACAATCGCCCCATCGAAGAGCCGTTTGCACAACTGGTGCAACTGTCCACCGAACACCCCTATCGCAAGCTGGGTACAGAAGCCTTGCGCCAAAGCCTGGAATTTTCCAGTCACAAATGGCAGCAGCCGGTCTGGCAATGACGTGTCATGGAGCAAAAAACCATGGTCGCTTAATCGTCCTCTGTTAGAGGGTTTCTTGCAGCTGCCTGACTCAAGCGTCTTTACAAAACGGCACAGAGCCAGATCTCTTCTTCCCGAGCTGTGACTTTTGCCATGTCCAATTTACCCGGGGACTTCTGAGCCCGGATTTTTGAGATCGCTTCGTTAAGGAACTCCACACACTCTGTTTGGCCACTGCTGCGGGCATGCTCAAGGACAGCCTGGAGATAATCCAGATCAATGTCTTCGACGCGCTCAACCAGACATTTCAAGCAGTCACTTTTGCCATACCGAGCTGTCGACAGGAGCGCATGATGGACGTTGAAGCTGTTTGGATCATACTTATCCAGCACGACCTGCATAACATCGACATGGCCACGACAGGCCGCCAACAGCAAGGAAATCCCCACTTGAGCGCCATTATTAATAAGGACCTTCATGCACCCGGCATGACCATAAAAGGCGCAGAAGAGTGTATAGCGATCTAAATCCCGGCTTCCGTGTTCGATAGCAACTTGCAAACCGTCACTGTCTCCCCTGCGCAGCGCAAGCATTATGTCGCCGTCAGCTTCATCCATCCCTACTTCACACAGAGGGTCTGTGCATCTGAAATAACTTAAGACCTTATAAACAGTCTCCTCCATAATTTTCATCTGGCTTTTAATCAGAAAATCCAGACATTCGCAATGTCCTCCGTGGGCAGCTGCGTCTATCAGGACATTCAGATCATCCGCTCCTTGATTGATCAAGGTTTTCAGACACCGGGTGTGGCCTAAACTGGCAGCCAATGCTAGCAGGGACACCGACTCACCCGTCAGCGCCGAACGGAACTTCATGGTAGCTGCCTGGGGAAAATCCGCCAGCAGCCGCTCCAATGACACCACATCGCCACGGCGACAAATCTCAAGAGCACTGGACTCGCAATAAGGAGAGTCTTCAACAAACCTGGCCCCGTCAGCACGAAGCAGGGGTAGAGGCTCTTGACTGCACACAGTGCATTTTTTGTCATTAACCGGATTTGCAAAGTGTTTGGTAATGCAGCCAAGGTGATAGGTATGAGGTTTTGGCCGGCAAGAGGTCTTGACGACGGTATTGTCAACGGGTCGGTTGTTGAATTGCGCCCCGGCATTATTCTTATCCGGGCAAAGAGGACAACAGGAACTGGTAACGACACTACTTGTCGGGCTCATAATTTACCATTGGGCAATTACTAAATTAACATTACCCAGCCCCACATTGTCTGATTACCTGGGCTGAGACAAAAGTTCGTAAGATTGTTTGACCAAAAGGTCTGAAAAAAGTTCACACGGTAAAAACCCATTCAAGCCGTGCAAAAAAACAGGCCAGGCCGTCTTTCGTCAATTGCAAGGGATAGCTGTGGATTATATGGTTGCCGACTGCAAGAGGGGCAAGAAACCAGCGACGAGGTCCTGAGGTCACTAAACCCGCTTCTGGAGTAAATCAGGCAGAAAAACCCAAACACTGTCTTCTGTTGGAGGGCTACCTGTCTGACCCAAGTATCTTTGCTGTCGGCTTTCTACATGATGCTGCCATGAAGGTCACAATGGACAGCCGAGCCTCCCCGGTGCCGGGAGGACTTCAGTATTCAGATTGTCGGTTACCCATTTTGAGAGCCATTAACACGATTGTGTCACGAGATGACGCATGGCCAATTCCGAGTCTGTGCGTGAGCTATCATGGAGTTTGGTATTTCATATGTACTCACCAATTTAGCATCGGCCTCTAACTTTTCTTCGTCCAGAAACTCCCGGAGCCCGGATTTTGTTATTACTTCGTTCAGAAGCTCCACACATTCTGTATGATCGTACTGGCGGGCACCCTCAAGGGCAAATAGGAGATTATACAGATCAATGCTTACTATGCGCTCAAGCAGAAACTTCAAGCAGTCACTTTTTCCGCTCAAGGATGCCATTAGGAGTGCACTGTACATGCTTCCGCTGCTCTGGTTAAAAGTATCCAGCAAGAAGGCCATAACGTCGACGCGGCCAAAGAGGGCCGCCACCTGGAAAGATAGCTCTACTTGAGCACCATTATTGATAAGAACCTTCATGCACTCAGTATGACCACGAAGGGCACAGAAAAGTGTATAACGATTTAAATCCTGACCTCCGCGTCCGATAGCAGCTTGCAAACCATCACTGTCTCCTTTGCGCAGGGCAAGCAGCATGTCGGTATCATCGCCCCTTGCTTCACACGTAGGCTCTTCGCTGGTGACACGACCCATAACTTTGTCACAACAATCCAGCAGACCACTCATCCCGCTGAGAAGGAGAGGCATCAGGCATTTGAAGCATCTTTCGCCAGAGGCTGCCTCAATTGCGCCATTCAGATCATCCGCCCCTTTATTGATCAAGACTTCCAGACAATGGTCGTGACCAGAACTGGCAGTTATCGATAGCAGGGACACCAACTCACCCGTCTGCGCCGATCGAAACCTCCCGGTAGCCACCTCCGGATGGTCCGCCAGCAGCCGCTCCAATGACTCTGCATCGCCACGACGACAAATCTCCAGAGCACTGGATTCGCAATAAGGAGAGTCTTCAACAAACCTGGCCCCGTCGGCACGTACCAAGGGGAAGGGCGTTTGACTGCATACCTGGCATTTTTTTTCATTAACCGGATTCTCAAGGTATTGGGTAATGCAGCCAAGGTG
>JAQFVO010000551.1 GCA_027942505.1 Endozoicomonas sp.
TATTTTGCCACTGCTAACGATTTATCTTGTGAAGCCTCAGGCTCAATCGATGTTGCATTGCCCAGCCAGGCAAGCAAGAAAAATATGTGTCAAGTCCTGGCTGAGCTTATTAAGGGAACTTTTCTCTCTATCAGAACTCGAAACGAAAAAATGTAGGACTCACTGCTTTCGGTTGACTGAACCAACCTGTACTTAGTCTTTCCCCCTTCCATGCTCCCATGATTGTTACAAAGGAATACCGAAAATGAACATCGGATACACATCTGGTCCAAATAGTTACTCGTTTTACTCTGGTGCTGATCACTGTGAGAGTTGTGGCGGTATTATGCTGCCCTATTGCTATGGTCGAAAATGCTGCGAATATCACACTCGCATCAGTCACACTCCCGCCGGAGACTGTGAAACTGACAGGTGTTGCCCCAAATTCTGCAAAGCCGAACGCCGTGAAATTCAGTTACATATACTTGACAAGTACCCTGTAAAGTACTGTGTTCGGGTAGTAAAATCCATTAAAGACAACGAACTTTCGTTCTTGAGAGCCTACCTTACCCAATATCCATCATATGTTGATGGGTTACTCCCTTATCAATCGCGTGATGAATACGAAGATGAGGTGACTCATCACTCTTTGCTGCAAATTGCCGTCCTGGAACGCAACCCAGAGGCGGTGGAGCTGATTTTGCAACATAACCCTGACTTGGAGAAAGAGCCCTACCCACTGCTCCTGGCCTGCCATAAGCTCCGTGATGTTCCCTATCAATGCGGTGGAGATGCTCGCAACTGCCTTAGCGATAGATTGCTTGATATTATCGGTCATCTCCTTAAGGCAGGTGCAAATCCGAATATCATTTACCCTAAAACGTCTGGTAAAACATCCATTTCTACCAAAACACCTCTAACCTGTTGTGTTAGAGGCAGATCAATCGCTGCAGTGCGAACGCTTCTTTCCCATGGCGCCAGACTAATACCGGATATTGGCAAAGATAAAAACTCTGTAAAAATATTGCAAGAAATCTGTCGTGTTTATTTGGGTAGCGGTCTTGACTGTAGTAACAATATTTTGTCACTGCTAATTGACGCTGGGCTTGATGTCAACGCCTATTATGGCGATCTGCAACTGATCCACATTATGTGTGATTCTGACTTTTCCAGAACAAATCTCCGCACCCTGATTAATCGTGGTGCTAATATCAACGCCACAGATAAAGCCGGGAATTTCACAGCACTCCATCAAATAATAATTGGTCGATATGAGTCGCTTTCCCCGGAATTTATCTTTGAATTGCTTGAGTTGGGTGCAAACTTCTTCATTCAGTGCAAGGTGCCTAAGGATTATGCCGAATTCTTTCCTGAACATCTGCATCGCATTTTGAAAAACAAAAAAACATATGATGCCATTGACCTGTTACCTGATCATTTACCCCGCGATAGATCGTTTTATGTCAGTAACAATGAAGAACAGGTAATGGCGAAGCCAGTTGCTGATGTCACTGCTGAGAAAGTGTCAGTTGCCAATAGAAACCCATCACTGTTGAGCAGAATCTTTTCGTATTTTTCAGGTGCCACAAACATCACAGGACCCGATGTCAGCGAGCCAGGTCAGCAGGAATGTCCGACACCGGCGGGCGCCTCTCACGCCACAAACCGTGAGGATTCGGCTTTAACTTCCCATCCCCGTCACTGCAATCCAGGTGCAGCTACTCCGGTTGTCTCCGGGCAACATCCTCCGTCGTATGATTCGTTGTTTCCTGTGAATAATAAGAGCTCGTCGCGTTCTCCAGAGAGGGAGCCATCGTTTTGAAGCTCAAAGAAGAAATAGCTCCGTCTGAGTTTCAGTAAGGAGGGGGCGCATAAGTAGCTGGCCATATGGAATCACATATTTCTGGCTACTTGGGCAGGTGCTATGCGAGGCACAACGGAGGGAG
>JAQFVO010000570.1 GCA_027942505.1 Endozoicomonas sp.
ATTCGTCTGGCGGAGCCGGTGGATTTTGATGCTGTGGACCGTGAGCCGGTTGACCTGGTGTTTGCCCTGATTGTGCCAGAAGGCGAAGATCAGGAGCATCTGGAGTTCTTAAAAGCGCTGGCCGAGCGATTTCACTCGCCGGCCATGTTGGAAAAGGTTCGCACTGTGGATAGCAAGGTTCTCTATCGATTTATTACTGGTCAGTACGATGAGCCATAAGTGTCAACCGCTCTCGGGGTAGGGCTGAAGGAATCGCAGAGTCAGTGAACAAAATAGTACCCAACCGCTATGATAGTAGTATCTTCTAAAGCTGCCATGGGAAAAGCTTTTCTGTTTTTTAATGCTCTTTGCGGTTCAGGAAATTAATGGGTAGATGCCAACTATCTGTCGTAAGAGGGCTCACTGTAAAACAGCACAGCCGTTGTTGGCTTTGTTCAGCCTGGACCGTCTTTTTGCTGCGTTTTGCCTGTTTTTCCGGTGCTGTGCCTCAGCTCGTTTGGTCATTATGGCATCCATGTCCGCCTTGGCTCGACTGATTTCTGGCGTTACAGGTTGCGACTTGAAGCTGAAGGCGGCAGCGCCTGGAAGGTTGATCAGACTGCCAGGAGAGGCAGCAGCGGCGTTATTGTAAGCAGCGGACAACGCTTTTCTGGCATTGCGATTGTTGAAGATGTTGACACGCAGTTCGTGATCTCTGACTGCCCGTTCTGCCTCGGTGCGTTCAATGTTTCTTAACATTTCTTCCCTGCGAATGACCCCAATCCTCACGGCAGCATCCCGGGCACTCATTGAGACTACTGAGCCAAGGTCATAATCACTGTGGCCAGAACACTTTATGTAGACTGTAGTCGTTGGCTGCACAGGCAACTGTATGCCCCTGCGTGACAGGGTTTTTCTGAGAACATACTGCAATTCCGGTTGGCTGCGAGCATAGGACTGGGCACGAGTAACATCCGCTTTAGAATAGAACCGTTCATTGAGGCCATTGATCAAAAAGTTGAGACCAGTGTAACGACGGACAAC
The DNA here is from genome assembly GCA_027942505.1 of Endozoicomonas sp. Classification (GTDB taxonomy): domain Bacteria; phylum Pseudomonadota; class Gammaproteobacteria; order Pseudomonadales; family Endozoicomonadaceae; genus Endozoicomonas. Next base: position 1,024 of record JAQFVO010000570.1, read on the forward strand.
ATTTATCAGTTGGACTGTCCTATCCTTCATCCGCCCAAGAGCAGTGCCACAATTGTCCAGGATGTTTTCAGAAGTGGATCTGGCAATTGGTGCCAATGCCTTCCTGAAATCCTGCATGCTTTTAACTTTGCGCCTGATGTAAGCCGAATGGCTTTGGGCCAATTTGGCTGTCTGGGCATCAGGATAATCAGTGCTTACAGATGGCAGTTTTACTATGTATTTCCCGGGCGCCGCCTGCATGGTCATGAACCGGAAACGTCTGGGGGGTGCAAGCTCATGAGCCTTGTACGTGGGAACTGAGTTATGAGGCATAACGCTATGAGCAGAATGCATGAAGTTACTCCTTTAACAATCGACGTAAACAATGCCACCAGATTGCTTTTATTATTTTTGCCAACGTTACTCTAGACGGCCTGTTCCTGCTTAAGAATAACAGTGCAGTCAGTGTTACTAACAAGATATTCGCCCTAACCATCAACTAAGCAGAGGTAGGCTGGACGATAAAAAGTTGCTTTAATAGGAAGGTGCCAGCTTGCCAGAGGGATCCGGCAGGCCGATGCCAACAGGTTTTGGCGTATCGGTCAGGTGTTGGGTGGTGATGTTTTGCGGCAAACAGGGCGTCGGCACAGGCAGTATGAAACCGTTGGATTGGGGTCTTGCCCTGAGCGTATTAAGACGACTTCACAAGCAAAGTTCGGGAACCATCAAGGAACTGACATGAAACTTATTATCATCAGTGGGCGCTCTGGTTCAGGTAAAAGCTCTGCCCTGCACA
>JAQFVO010000584.1 GCA_027942505.1 Endozoicomonas sp.
CGTAAGGGGCACCACTCTCCCGTTGCGCCGTCTGGCAATCGTGCTGCCGGGGTAAAGAGCGGTGTTCAGGCCAGGCAGGCATCAACGAGCCAATCGCCCCCAAAGCATTGCGCCGGTAAAAGAGTGATTGGAAAGAAACAGAGTATGCGGGCACCCGACAGCGCTCCGCTCTCGCTGTTGTCCAGGCATTCCTGCCCATGCTGGTCATTATGCGTCAGGAGTTTTGCGCGATTCGGTGTCGTGGATTGGGCGTCCTTTCAAACGTGTCAGAAGAAATTTCGTCAGTTCTTGCAAGTGAGGGTCACGGAGGATGAATTTCTCCGCTTTCATCACATGATGACCGAGGGACCGCAAGCGATCAGGAGAGCGGATGACATTGTTTTTTTGGTTGCTCCTCTCAAGGTGTTGCTGTCCGGGTATGAGTTGTCGAAGGATGCCGCCTTCTTGTCACTGATGTTTGAGGGCATAACGCCCGGATTCCTGAAAATGCTTGGTGAACGCTTCATCACTGGACTGTCTGGGGTGACCCGTGAAGATGAAGAGTTGCTCGCTGCAATAACAGAACTGCTTGCCCAGATTGGCCAGAAGGGTGAGCGCTGGCTGCACAGGCTGGGCTGGCAGGAGCTGAACATGCGGAACAAGTGCAGCCTGTTTTCGTCCATGGCCTTGTTTTTCAAACACGGCAACAAGCTTGACCTGGTCTGCAGTCTGAACCAGCAAGTCAACGGTCCGTGGTTAAAACGCCATTACTATGCCACGTTGCGAAGTTTGTCTTGCGACGATGTGCAAAGTGATCCCGACGCCGGGCTGCGTGACCTGAGGGCAAGTATTCGTGCTGTTTTTTTCTGGCTGGATGGGCGGTCTTTTGTTATCCCGGGGGGCAGGGAGTATATCCAGCTGGTGGTCTGTTTCGCCGACATTGTCCAGAGTGTTATCGAAGTCATGGACCGCCGTGATCAGCAACCGAATGCCTTGTGGCTCGGCGTGTGGCAGACTGTCACCCAGTGGTCGCTCCGCTTTCGCAAGCAGCTGAGTAACCATCTGGGGTTTGATCGAGCCATTGTCCTGCTCAATGGGGTTTTGCGCCATATTCTTCGTTGGTCTGAGCTGGAAGGTCTGGCCTTTGAGCTGCGTCTGGTCCTGCTGGGAACGGTGCTGACAAAGTGTGAAGAACTGTCGCTCAAGCGTGACAGCGTCTTGTTTTCCCATGCCTGGTGTCAACATGAGACCATGCTGGAATCACTTCTGGCCAAGTGTAATCAGTTTATGGGCCATTACCAGCCTGCGTTCATAGTTGCAAATCAGCCAACTTCTGCTCAGCCGAAAGAAGAGGTACGGTTGAACCTGTTGCTCAGGGAGTCAGCATTCCATCGTCTGAGTTGTGAAATCCATAAAACGCCCCGGCAGCAGATTCGGGAAAAACTGCAGA